>NZ_JBNGHF010000011.1:0-113177 GCF_050611805.1 Methylotuvimicrobium sp. | reverse complement strand
CTATTCTCGGCAAAATCGCCAGTGCTCGGCGCGGCCTAACGGGGCCCAGGGAGGGTAACCATAAATTAAACTAAATTGACTAAGCGCTCAAGGAAATATTATAACATATTGATATATTTATTATTTTAATGCACTTACCCTAGACAGCCTACCCTTATTCTCGATTATTGAAAGAAATTCAGGTAACGTAGACTGAAAGCTTCAGACTTTTGCGAGAATATCTATGCCGAAACCGATCACGCCGCTATTGGCCGCCGACGCCTTAATCCAATTAATCGACCGTCCGGGGCGCCCTTTCGTTCTGATCGAACGCGCCAACCCGCCGTTCGGCTGGGCCATTCCCGGTGGCTTTGTCGATATCGGCGAAACAGTTGAACATGCCGCCATCCGTGAAGCCCGAGAGGAAACCGGTCTCGATGTTTCCTTGACCGCTCTGCTAGGCATTTATTCGAACCCGCAACGCGACCCTCGCAATCATACCGTCACTGCGGTCTATATCGCCGAAGCAACAGGCACTCCGAAAGCCGATGACGACGCGAAAAACCTCGATACCTTCACCTTCGAAACGCTACCGTCAGAATTGGCTTTCGATCATGCACAAGTGTTGGCCGACTATAAGCGCTATCTCGAAACCGGCAACCCTACCCCGCTTCGCATCTGAGTCCGCCTCGCTTGCCCATGCACGAAAAAACGCCCACCTAGCGGACCCATCAAGCCCTGGACATGAATTTTCCGGTAACGGTATTGATCTTGATTATTTCGCCGCTCTTTAGGTATTCCGGAACCTGTACTTCCAAACCGGTCGTCAATCGCGCCGGCTTGGTTCTGCCAGTTGCCGTTGCGCCCTTGATTTCCGGTGCGGTCTCGACGATTTCCAACGCCACAGAGCTCGGTAGTTCGATACCCAGCACGGTATCGTCAAACAACAACGCAACGATATCCTCGAGCCCTTCGGTCAAATAACCTTTCTGTTCTTCCAAATCGTCCGCGCCGACCGAGTATTGACTATAGTCCTCCATATTCATGAATACGTAGTTTTCGCCATCCATATAAGAAAACTGAACTTTCACGCGCACACAATCCGCATCCTTGAAAAAATCGTCTCCTTTCAGGGTTTCATCGAGTTTTTGCCCGGTCTTGAGATTATTGAACCGGACTTTATACAAGGTAGTCGCGCCACGCGAGGACGGACTTCTAACCTCGATTTGCTTAATTATATGCGGCACACCGTTAATCTCGACAACCATTCCACGCTTAAAATCACTGGCCTTTGCCACGCATTGCTCCTAACAATAATTAAAAATTGGGCATATTATACCTTTCGCACTTCAAATTTCGGTAGTGCCTGAGGAGGCGCCGGGGTGTGCGGCAAAGGCTTTGCCAGCATGGAGCTGGCATAGAGCCTGTAGGGACGTATTCACGGCGTCCTTTGACGGACACCCCGGCGTCGAATTTTGATCTACGATAGCTATAAACTGACAATCGGCAGAAGCTCATCGGCAGGCATTATTCGGCAAAAAATCACTCATCGTCCAATTGCATTGCCGCTCGAACGCAACGCAACACGCCATAACTATATTGCCCATTATATGCTTCGAAAATCGGTTTCAAAGCATTTCTTTGCGCATCCGGCATGCCTAATATGGCATCCTGAATCGCATGGATTTCAGCTTCGGACAAAGCGACCACCTCGTTCAATTCGACGATGCCTTGCTCCAGGGCCTGAGCCAAATGATTATAAATCGTATCCATGGTCAAGCCGCGTTGCTTAGCGATTTTTTCGGCGTCATAGCCCAGTCGAAACAGATCGACGGTCTCCAAGACCGAATCAGACAAAGAAACCAAGGCTTCCGGAACCGCTCCGAACTCTTGAATCACGGCTAGAAAATCGTCGCCGTACAACTCCAATTTGCGTTCGCCGACCCCAGAAATTGAACGAAATTGCTGATGATTCATCGGCCTGCTTTCAACCATCTCCATTAAAGTGGCATCATGGAAAATCTGATACGGAGGAATGTCCTGCTCATCGGCAAGCTCGCGGCGTTTAGTACGTAGCGCGTTCCACAGCAAGGTATCCTGCTCTTTTTGAAATTGCCGAACCGCGCTTTTCGAGCGTTTGCCGGATTCGGTTGACAGGTCTCGGCGTAGCATCAATTGCTGCTCGCCGCGTAGTACCGTGCGGCAAGATTCATCCAGACGCAACGAACCGTGACCTTCGATATCGACCGTTACCAAACCTTTAGCGACCAACTGCCGAAACACCGAACGCCATTGTTTTTCGTCGATGTCCTTACCGATGCCGAAGGTCGACTGCCGGTCGTGGCCGAAATGCTTGAGCCGCTCGGTCTCCTTGCCGAGCAATACATCGATCAAATAATTGACACCGAAGCGTTGTCCGGTCCGATAAATACAGGATAAGGCTTGCTGAGCGGCTACTGTGCCGTCCCAAGTTTTGACCGGTTCCAAACAGGTATCGCAATTACCACAATCGTCAGCCAATCGGTCGCCGAAATAGCTCAATAAAGCTCTACGGCGGCAACCGACTTCCTCACAAAGCGCCAACATTGCATCGAGTTTATGATATTCGAGGCGTTTATGGCTTTCGTCGGCATTGGAATTGGCCAACATTTGCTGCAGCGTGATCACATCTTGCAGACCGTATGCCATCCAGGCATCGGCGGGCAAACCGTCGCGCCCGGCGCGTCCGGTTTCCTGATAATAAGCTTCGATACTTTTCGGTAAATCGAGATGCGCGACAAAACGCACATTGGGTTTGTCAATACCCATACCGAATGCGATCGTCGCCACGATAACCAATCCTTCTTCCATCAAGAACCGGTGTTGATGCTGCTGCCTCGCTACATTATCCATCCCGGCATGATAAGGCAACGCTCGGATGCCTTTACTTTGCAGCCATTCGGCAGTCGACTCGACTTTCTTGCGCGACAAGCAATAGACAATGCCGGCTTCTCCGGCATGTTCGCGTTGAATGAATTGCAACAATTGCTGCCGGGCATTTTGTTTTTGCACGATACGGTAACGAATATTCGGTCGATCGAAACTGCTGACAAACAATCTCGCATGGTCGAGCGCAAGCCGGCTGATAATTTCCTGACGGGTTCGTTCATCGGCGGTCGCGGTCAACGCAATACGCGGAATACTCGAATATCGCTCATGCAACATCGACAACTGCAGATAATCGGCGCGGAAATCATGCCCCCATTGCGACACACAATGCGCCTCATCGATCGCAAACAGCGCAATATTCAGATTATCCAATAACGACAGCGTGCGGGTCGAATTCAAGCGCTCCGGCGCAATATAAAGTAAATCCAATTGATCGTCGCGTAGCCTGTTTTCGATAGAACGCGCCTCTTCGGCGGTCAGAGTCGAATTCAAAAAAGCCGCATTGACCCCCAATTGATGCAATGCGCTAACCTGATCTTGCATCAACGCGATCAACGGCGAAATCACAATACCGACGCCCGGCCGCATCAATGATGGAATCTGATAGCACAACGACTTACCGCCGCCGGTCGGCATCAATACCAAGGCATCGCGTCCGGCCAACAACTCATCGATCACGGCCTGTTGTTGCCCCCTGAAACGATCGTACCCGAACACCGTATTCAGCACATCGAGCGGCTTAGTCGACATGTAATACCCCCTGTCCACAGCAATTCCCAGTTTGCGCAGTTTCGCCAATCTTACTGTGAAAGTTCGCAGATTTGGACTCTTTATCTAATTTTTTGATATAAGAAGCTTGGCAGAGAATATGCCGGTTACGGAGAGGGGGCGGTTGCTCGACCGACAGGCGTCGGCGGCAGGGAGCCGCCGTCGAGCCTACACGGATGTATTCACGGCGTCCTGTCGGGCAAGTGACCGCACCCTCCGCCACCAGAGAACTTTCATTTGCCGGGGCGATGGCTAGGCCTTCATGAACGTTACTGTGAAAGTTCGCAGATTTGCATTCCTTATCTAATTTTTCGATAGATAACACAATGCCGGTTCCGGAGAGGGGGCGGTTGCTCGACTGACAGGCGTCGGCGGCAGGGAAAGCCGCCGTCGAGCCTACATGGACGTATTCACGGCGTCCAGTCGGGCGAGTGACCGCCCCCTCCCCACGCCTCGAACGTTCATTTGCCGGGACAATGGCGTGGTCTTCATGATCGTTAGGGTGTGGGGTATGCCTGTCGAGGAACGCCGTAAACCCAGCACCTAAATTACCCAAAATAGTTAACCATAGCCAATGAACTATGGAACTTAGGTGCTGGGTAAACCCATCCATGGGGGCTTGACGGCAGATCCCCGCTGCCGACATCCTCGCCAAGCACGCCCCACACCCTTTTTGGTCCACAAATTGGGAGTAACGACCCTGTCCACGATAATATTTATTCAATTCTGTTAAACCTTTATAATGGTCCGATTTTCTTCAGACTCACGGGCGATAAACGCCCCTACTATGACTCAATTGCACCATCATTTACCGGCGCGTTTTAATTTATTAGTCGACAACGGCTTTAAAAATTTATTAAAAAACGGCCTCAAAGGCATTGAAAAAGAAAGCCTCAGAATCGGCAAGAACGGCGTCATCGCGCACACGCCTCATCCGTCATTTTTAGGATCGGCTCTCACGCATCCATATATTACGACGGACTATTCCGAAGCTTTGCTCGAGTTCATCACGCCGCCGTTTAAGGATATCAAAGAAACGCTGAATTATTTAAACACGATTCATCAATTCGTTTACGATCATCTCGACGGCGAAATCCTGTTGGCCGCTAGCATGCCGTGCGGCATCGACGGCGACGAAAGCGTGCCGATCGCCGAATACGGCAGCTCCAATATCGGCCGCATGAAACACATTTACCGCCGTGGACTTTGGTACCGCTACGGCCGAACTATGCAGGCAATTGCCGGCATCCATTTTAACTATTCGGTACCGGAAATTTTGTGGAGCAAACTACACGACTTGGAAAACTCATCGTCGAGCCTCGACCAATATATCGCGGACGGCTATTTCGGCATGATCAGAAACCTGCACCGCCAAGGCTGGTTGATCCTCTATTTATTCGGCGCGTCGCCTGCGATATGCAAAAAGTTTTTTAAAAGCCGTCCGCAAATGATGGCCCAGTTCGACGAATTCGACCGCCATACTTTATACCACCCTTACGCTACTTCGCTCAGAATGAGCGACATCGGCTATAAGAGTAAAAATCAGGCTTCGCTGCAAATCGACTACAACTCGCTAACCGGTTATGTCGACAGCCTAAGCCAAGCCATCAACACGCCCTACCCGGACTATGAAAAAATAGGCGTCAAGGTCGACGGCGAATACCGACAGTTAAACAGCAACATTTTACAAATCGAAAACGAATTTTACAGCACCGTCAGACCCAAGCAAATCGCTAACTCCTGCGAAAAGCCGACTCTAGCGCTCAAACGCCGTGGGGTTCGTTATATCGAATTACGGTCGCTGGATCTGGACTTGTTTAGCCCCCTTGGCATCCAAGATGAAACCGCACATTTCATCGAGGCCTTCATGCTGACTTGCCTACTGCAAGACAGCCCGCCCAACGATTCGCGGCAGTTTATTCTCAATAACGCCAATCAACTTGCGGTTGCCCATCTCGGCCGTCAACCCGGCCTTGTACTCGATAAAATCGACCGTAAAATACCTCTCAAAGACTGGGCCGAAGAAATCCTGGCCGACATGGAACCGGTTTGCACGCTTTTGGACGATGACAATTCCGAAAAACCTTATAGCGCTGCCTTAGCAGCCCAAAGAAAAGCCATAGAAAATCCGGACTTGACGCCGTCCGCAAGAATTCTACGCGGCATGAGCGAAACACAAATGCCGTTTGCAACCTACGCACTGAAAACCTCGATCAAACATGCCAAAAACTTTCGCAGCCAAAAGTTGGATGAGCAAAATACCTGTGCCTTCCAAGAAATGACAAAAGAGTCTATCGCCAAACAACTCGAAAAGGAACAAAGCGACGACTTATCTTTCGACGAGTTTTTAGCGCATTATTTTTCACAACAATAACCGGAATTCAACCCAAAAAATCTATCATGACCTCATTCGATATTACCGCCCTGCAGGCCGAACTGCAGGGACAAAAACCCCGAAAAATTCTTAAGGCCGCGCTGGAACAATTCGATAATATCGCGATTTCGTTCAGCGGCGCCGAAGATGTGGTTCTGATCGACATGGCCGTCAAAATACGCCCCGATATTCAAGTCTTCAGCTTGGATACCGGGCGCCTGCATCCCGAAACTTATCGTTTTATTGAAAAAGTGCGCGAACATTACGGCATTCAAATCGAATTGTTGACGCCGGATCATGCCATCTTGGACGAGATGGTCAAGGCCAAGGGCTTGTTCAGCTTTTATCGCGACGGTCATCAAGAATGCTGCGGCATCCGCAAAGTAGACTCATTGAGACGCAAACTCGCGGGTCTCGATGCCTGGATCACCGGCCAGCGCAAGGATCAAAGCGTAGGTACGCGCCAAGACCTGCCCGAAATACAAATCGACACGGCTTTTTCAACTCCCGAACATCAATTGATCAAATTCAATCCGTTGGCTAACTGGAGCTCCGCGCAGGTTTGGGATCATATCGAAGCCTATCAAGTCCCCTACAACGAACTGCATGAAAAAGGCTTCATCAGCATCGGCTGCGAACCCTGCACAAGACCGGTACTGCCGAATCAACACGAACGCGCCGGACGCTGGTGGTGGGAAGACGCCACGAAGAAAGAATGCGGCTTGCACGCCGGAAACTTGACACATAGGAAAAACTAAGCAATTCGGGGCGGACGAGATGCGCATTCAACTAACATTACTGGTTCACTTCGCCGGGCAGTGAATAAATCACACAATTTGCGTAACTCGGTCACCGCCTTTTTCTCCGAAAATCGGGATACTGTACCCAAGTTCAACGAAACGCTTGAACGAACCACACCAACAATAATCAAGGGGAAATCATCATGAAAACAGTATCTTTTGCAGCAGTCGTTTTAATGTCAATCATCGCCGGCACAGCCATGGCCGAAGGCTCGAAAATCGAAAAATCAACATTAATCAACGCTTCGAAAAACACGTTGACTAACACGCAAGCGATAGGCCGAAACAGCGCCGCCAGCACCGGATCGATCAACGTAGTCGGTTCTAAAATCCAAAAGTCCACAGTCATCAACGCTTCGAAAAACACGCTGACTAACACGCAAGCGATAGGCCGTAATTCTGTCGCGAACACCGGTTCGATCGACATCCGCTAAACAACGCATGAAAGCACAAGGATGTGCGCTATCGGGACAGCAGAACGCGCAGGAAAAGCAACGTTAGGTATCGGCGACCAAACACAAGAGAGTGAAAACTTCGGACGGCGATGACAAGGACGAATTCCGCTTACTCCCTTTTGATTGAAAAACCGGCTAAGAATTAAGGTATGGGATGTGTCTAACGAGGACAGCCGTGAACCCCTCCATGGGGGCTTGACGGCAGCGATCCCTGCTGCCGACATCCTCGCTAGCCACATCCCATACCTTCATAAAGTTAACTAATTTTTGAGTATAAAGGGAGTAGCCAAACGATTGACGAGCCCTTGGGCTTGAAAGTACCAGCTTTCGGCCAAAACCTGCCAGTCACGACAGTCCGCTTTGTGGCGGTGAACATAACCATCAGCCAGCAACTATATACCCTGATATAATTTTGTTGAGTCCGCAATTTCTTGCGTTAATCGTATTCGCTAAATTTTTTCAACTTGCCATTAATTTTATAAATCATTATGATCAATATGACTTTAATTGCATCAATAAGGGCGTTGTTATGATTAGTGAGGTAAACGCTGTTGCGTTCCGACAAAACTTGGGGGAAATGTTGAATCAAGTTCAATACCGGCATGATTCTATTTTAATCAAAAAAGACGGGAAACCCGTGGCGGCATTGGTCGACGCCCAATTATTCGATCGGATTCGTCGTTTCAAGGATCGGTTTGAGACGCTGAGCCAGCAAGTTGCCGATGCTTATGCAACCGTGCCGGAGGACGAAGGCTTGGACGAGATTAATGCTCTTGTCACAGAGACCAGGCATTCTCAACGCTAGCGATGCCGAAAATTTGCATTGTCCTTGATACCAACGTTTTGCTCTCCGGCACCGCTTATCCTGGCTCAATACCAGGCAAAATAGTCTCCGCATGGCGAAACGGAAGCCTGGAAGTTATTCTTTCCCAATATATCCTGGATGAATTGCAGCGGGTTTTACCGCGACTCAATCACCGTCTTGCCTGGTCCAGTATTGAAATTCGGGATTTTGTCGATAGCCTGACTTTCCTTGCCGATCTGGTCGAACCGGTTGAAACAGCCGAGCCAGCACTCCGCGATAGTGCCGACCAACCCGTACTCGGGACATTTCTAGCGACAAAGGCCAATTACCTCGTTACCGGCGACAAGGACTTGTTAGCCCTATCCGCACACTATCCCATCATTACCCCGGCCATTTTTTGGCAATTGCACGGCGGATGAACTCGCGGTTTGAACATGGCAGTCATTCAGTAGATAAGGATAAACTTTGAGTCTTGCAGGCGTTCGTTCCAATCGAGGTGATCATTACCAAACCCTGGTCGCGTTTGACTGGGCGTTAAGTATTTTGGCGGATAACGCATACCAATGGCTGGAAGTCGATTCAACTTCTTTTGACGCCAATGGAAAACCAATTTCCGTGGATGACGTCGTGATCGGTTGCGCCGACGGCAGCCTGATTGCCTGTCAATGCAAAAAGAATCAGCCCGATTTTAAGCCGTGGTCGATTGCCGATTTAGGCAATGAATTGACCAAAGCCACGCGACTCCTGGCGGCGTACCCAAGCTCTCAGGTTAAATTTTACTCACGCAATAATTTTGGCGCCCTCGCCAAGTTGTGTGAACATGCACGAAATGTAACCGGAGATGCCTATCAACGAAGCCTGACCGCCGATCATCGAAAGACCGATGCCGCCTTGGCTAAACATCTCATTGGAACATCCGGTCTAACCACATACAATTGGCTCCTTCGGACGTCGTTTGAAGTTTCCAACGATTTTGAACGTGCACAAGAGCTTCTGAAAGAACGCTTACGTGCATTGGTTTCCAATGCCGATAGTGCATTCGATGCTCTCTGGGCCAAACTGGACAAACTGGGTTCCCGTGTCGGCGATGGAGGATCGTCGGCTTTACCCTCGCATCGACTGAACAAAGCCGATCTAATAACCGTATTGGAAAAATTCGGTGCAACGCTAGTCCCGCCAATCTCGCAACAACAAATGCAACAAGCACTTGCCGAAGTTTCGGCAGTCGGTCGATCATGGCGGCGGGATATTTTCGGTACTCGTCTGCATGTCGATACCGTGGATGAGTTAATGACAGCCATCGCATCGACCGACCGCTCAATACTACTCAGCGGCATTCCTGGTTCCGGCAAGACCTGCGCACTGTTGGAGTTACAGGAGGCATTGGAGCAACGTAACGATTTGGCCGCCGCATTTATCCAGACCCGCGAATACGCCAACTGCCTGACACCGGAGGCTCGTTCTGCACACGGCTTGCCCGCGGACTTGGTTGGCCTGGTTGCCCGGATGGCGGATAACAAACCCGTTGTGCTCATCATTGACTCGCTGGATGTATTGTCCTTGTCGCGCGAACATGTGGTTTTGGATTTTTTCCTCGCGCTGATAGACCGCTTGCTACTGATTCCGAAGGTCACCGTGATCGCGGCCTGCCGGGAGTTTGATCGAAAATACGACCGCCGTCTGGCCGAACGCAGTTGGGATAAGGTCGTCAACACCCAAGCTTTGAATTGGCAACATGCGGTTGCGCCTATCATCAACGCCTTTGGCATCGATCCTCAAACTTTGGACTCAACAACGCAAAGCTTGCTGCAAAACCCGCGTGAACTGGCGATGTTTGCCGATATTGCCCAGCAAACCGGCGGCTTTAATGTGGCGTCCAGCCAGGCGCTGAGCCGTAAGTACTTGGAAATAGTTGTTCAAAACGATTGGTTTCTGGGTGATGAAGCCATGGCGGCGCTCGAAAAAATCGCCGACAAGATGGTGAAATCTCGCAAGCTAGATATCGCCCCAGTGCAAGCCGCGCTACCGGACGAGATGCGCAAGCGTTTATTGAGCGCCAACGTGTTACATGAAAACCAGTCCGGCAATATCGAATTTGGCCATCAAACCTTGCTGGATGTTTTGGTGGTCAGCGGTGCTCAGCGCAACGAACTGACATTGAAGGCTTTTATCGAACAACTGCCTCCCGTGCCGTTTGTCCGGCCTACCATACGCGCCTATGTCACTTACTTGGCGGCAGGTGATAGAAGCACTTTGCGTAAACAACTGCGGGCGGTTTTCGATAGCGAAGCAGCATTTCATTTCCGCCGCTTGGTGGCCGAATCCCTGGCCGAGTTAGTCCCACAGAATGACGATTGGTCTTTGCTCAAACACTTGCATAGCCAGCATCGCGAACTTTTTACCCCGCTGTATTACCAATCTTCATCACTGGAATGGCATCGTTTTTGGCTCAACTTTCTCATTCCTCATCTGCTGCAACAACGTGATGCACAAAGTCTGACCCTGCATGTACAGCGTATCGGGCTTTGGAAAAATGCCGATCCTAAGGCTGTCGTGGCTTTCTGGACGTTTGCCTTGCAACAAGAATGGGCTGATCGTGAGCAGTTGGCGGACAACGTAAAGATTCAGTTGCACGATTTCGACTTTCAAAACGAAACTGCAACGGCAGCCTTGATCGAAACCCTGCTGACTTATCCAGGCCGAGATCACGATTTTCTCGGTCGAGCCATTGCCCGATGCGTGGAAGCGGGCGGTGCTGACGATACATTGCTGTGGCGTTATATCGCAGGGGAGATTCTGCCGGATGATGTGTTGGCAATTCATTTCAACCAAAAACTCCGATGCGACTCGCATGAATTTGACAATCAAGGTTTCTTTGAAAACCGCATGCAGCAATCCGAACGCCTGCTGGATTTAGCTATCGGCGCGGTTAAACAGTGGAGTGCGATAAAAACTGAACACTATAACGGCAATCGTGAATTAGCGGCGCATTTTCTGAATTTCACCTCATACGAACATACCCATAGCCAACACGATACTTATCATGTTTCCGCTGAAAATGTGCTGTTTGGCGCCATGGAAAAAGCCATTCTCCTGCATGCCAAACAGAACTCTAATTGGTGGCAGGTCAATCGACAAAAGCTTTGCCATAGCCGGGAAATGGTGTTGCGCTATCTAGCGCTGTTGGCATTGATCGAATCGCCCGAGGCAAACCTGACCGAAATAAGTGCCTTACTGACCAACCAAGGCATGCTGGCTTCAAATTTAAGCTACGAGTTGGGCAACTTGATCCATGCAGCATTCGTTTTTCTGCAACCGACCGTTCAAGATGCCGTTGAGAGTGCAATCCTGACGTTGTGGAACGATCATAACCTCGATGAAAACCGTTGGATACTTGGGGCGAGAGTACAGCTCCTTGCGAGTATTCCGGTTTACCTTCGCTCGCCGACCGCGCAAACAACCCTGCTTGAATGGGAGAAGGCATTTGGCCCCTGCATCCGTCAGCCGCATATAGGTTCGCGTGGTGGCATTGTAGGCGCGCCATTTTCTTATCTGCGGTTTTTGGAGTTTTCCGACGCTGGGGTATTGCAGCTTTTGAAGCATTACAGAAATGACACAGGCCGTGATTGGGGAGACGATTTTCTAATCGGCGGAGCAGAACAAGTTGAATGGCAGTTACGCGAAGCCGCCTCACGCAGTCCACACCGATTCATGCGTTTCTTGGCCGAAAAGTGGGTCGATATACCCGAACGTTTTACCAATGACATTCTGGAGGGCGCGGCAAGCTTTCTGTTATATCGTTACGGCAATCATGGGCCAGCCGACAATCAATGGCAGCCCATCAAACAAGTCGATCCGCAACTATTGGCAACCCTAATACTTGATGAAATTGAAAGGCATCCATCCCATTGGCGCCATAGTCGGGCCGCTGCCGAGGGACTTGAAGCCTGCGCTAACGTAATCGAAAACGAGCGAGATGCCTTTCGGCTGGTATTTGCAGCGATAGGATTTTTTGATTTACACGAGCGTAGCTACAACGACGATAGAGATCTGATTGGTGCCGGAATCAACATGATACGCGGTAAAGTAGCGGAAGCCGTCATGATCGTGGCGACATGTTGGACGGAAAAACAACGGCCGTACCCGGAATTGCTGCTGCCCACCTTGAGACGTTTTGCCAGTGATTCGCAACCAGCTATCAGAGCATTGATATTGCGACGCTTACCCTATCTGCAAAGCCAAAGTCCGGAACTGGGTTGGGAATTATTCCATCTGGCGCTGGATGATGACGAGCCACGGCTTTGGAAAGAGGCAGAGCCTTGTCTGTATTACGCTTATCACCAACGTTTTGCTGAAGTAGCTAAGGTGTTGCAACGTCTGGTCTCCCAGTCAACCGGCGAACCACTGGAAACCTGGGGCCGAATATCAGCGCTGGCGGCATTTGTAGGTTATATCGATTTTCAGCCGTTCATTCACCAATTGGAAACTCTCGCCAGCACTGACGCCTGGAAAGGCGCGGCAACGGTTTGGACGCATAAAGACAACTACGCCAAGCATGCCCAACAATGTTTGGCTGGAATCCGTGCGGGTCTAAGCCAGTCGAATGAGGTCGCTACAACCATAGCCCGGGAATTGTCGTCGTTGTTTGATAAAGAGCAAACGCCCATCTGCATTTCTTGGGATATCGTCGATCTGTATTTCTCGGCTTACGAACAAGATCGGAGCGGCGAAGGTTTTCATCTTTACGGTTTCGATGAATGGCTCAATGCTCTTTCGCAAAGCAATCCCGATGAAAGTTTGGCGACCTGCGAACGGTTTGCTGCATTTATGCGTGGCGGTATTCATCCCGTATATGACTGTGAGCCACTTTCCCAGCTATTGACCCGATTATTCCGGGAAGCGGAAGAACGGGAAGAATCTGACGATGGTCAGATGCTAAGCCGGGTTATTGCATTGCAAGATGCGTTTTTGGCTATCGGCGTTAATGGTTTGCAAGACTGGCTCCGAGACGCGGAGAGACCTTAGGGCATTATTTCCATACGTTAAGATCGCTTACGATGTCAGCCATGTTAATTTTGCAACGGCCGGTATCGGCAAGCTTAAATCTTTATTCGAATGTCTCAAAAGGGTCGTAAATGGACCAGCAAAATATTTCTTGCTTTATCCCAACTCAATCATCGGCGGACGACGGCAGGCCGGATGCTCGTTATGCAATCCGGCCTTATCTAATCAACGACCTTGAAAAAACGCCTCCAAAGCCGCCGTCCTTTCCTGATTAACGCGTTGTGCATGCGGTCGGCTTTCAACCGACTGGATATAGGCTCCAAAATTAGGGATATGCTCTGCGACTAAATCCTGTCCGTAAATTTGTTGCGTAACGAATGACACTAATTGTAGATGTGGCCAAGCAACTACATCGGCGGCACTGAAACAGTCGCCTAAAGCATAGCTCGAAAAGTCAGTTAAACGGACCAAACCGGTCAAACCGGATTCGACTTTGACCAATACCTCATCCTTAGTTTCTTGCGATGCCTTACCGCCAAACAATGCTTCGCCATATAGACGACGCGTAATCAGCTCCACATTCAGCTCGATATGCTGAATAAATTCTCGGCATTTCGCGTGTTCGAATGGCTTGACCGGATATAGCGGCTTTTCCGGGTAAGCCTCTTCCAAATATTCCAAAATTGCTTGAGATTCCGATAAATATCCGTCCGGTGTTTTAATAAATGGGATTTTTCCTAATGGCGAACGCTTCAAAACCGCATCGCTTTGTCCAGGCGGCAGCGCTTCTTCAACGAAAGCAATCTCTTTTTCCAATAGCGCAAGTTTGATCTTGTTGTAGTAATTGCTGATAGCAATCCCATATAGCGTAATCATGGTGAGCCTCCAATGATGAACAAAAGAATGACAGACAGACCAGTCTGTATAAATATTATACCTTTCGCACTTCAAATTTCGGCAGTGCCTTAGGAGGCGCCGGGATGCTCGGTCCCTCACCTAACGTTAGGTGAGGGACCTACATGGACGGATTTACCCAGCACCTAAATTCCATAGCCCATTGGCCATGGTTAATTGTCTTGGATAATTCATCCAGCACCTAAATAAGCCATGATTTTGAATCATTGCCAAAGACCTAAGGAATTTAGGTTCTGGATTTAGGTGCAGGGCCTTTGACGGGCACCCCGGTGCCGAATTTTGATCTACGATGAATATTAAAGATAGGTTAATTTTAACGATTAAAATTTATCGCCCGGTGACTCCTATAAAAAACTGTATTACCTGCACGCCTAACTCACAAGCCAAGCCTTATCGAAACTGCCGCGCTCATATATTTCGTTAAGATTTAATCCAAAATCCCCCGCGCGCAAAACCCTTGAAATACGATAAGGCTCTTGGTTGCTATTATGTATCGAATCGTCCTCTAGGTCGATTACGGTTTCCTCGCAAGGCTGCTTATCGGCATTGAGCAACATCAAAACCTTGGGCTTGGTTTTATTAGCGGCATTGCTTTTAATGATCACGCCGACTTCGCCTGACTTCAGCTCGACTAGGTTACCGACTGGATAAATCCCGATACAGTCTATAAATTTTAGAACTAAGCCGGCGTCGAAGTGACTGTCTCGACATTTCATCAAAATATTGATGGCTTCCAAATGAAGGCGCCCTTTACTGTAAACTCGATCGCTAGTGATCGCATCGTAAGTATCGACAATCGCGACTATACGAACGAATGGGGAGAGCACAGCTTCCGTAACGCCCCTCGGATAACCTTGGCCATCCAACCTCTCATGATGCGCATAGGCGGCATCGACGGCTCCGGGATAAATACCGCGAGCCGACATCAGAATATTGCGGCCATGCGTAGTATGAGACCTCATGATTTCGAGCTCTTCCGGCGATAGCTTTCCCTCTTTATTCAAAATATCCAAGGGTACTTTCATCTTACCCATATCATGCATCAAGCCGCAGACTCCGAGTTTATTCAAGTCGTCGATCGAATAATTCAAATGCCGGCCTAGCATTATCGACATTAAACAGACATTTAAAGAATGCTGCGAAGTATACTCATCTTTGTTCTTCAACTGCGTCAGCAACATCATTGCGTCGGAGTTTTTTAAGACCCTATCCACACAAGCTTCAACAGACTTCTTAACGGCTTCGACATTCAACTGATTTCCGAATCGAATATCGTCCATGACCGTTTTCACCAAATCGCTGGTTTGCCGGTACGTATCGTTTGCATCGGCAAAAATGCCCATTTTTTCCTTGAGTTCCGCCGATAACGCACCATGCGTTTCTTTTTGCCTGGAAGGGTCGATGAAAACATAATCGCATACATTCTGAACGGCTTTGATGTCGGCATTCGATTTAATATCGAACCCTTGCAACATAAAAGGCGACTCTTCCCAAGGAATATCCAACTCGCTGACAAACATCCCGATTTCCAGTTGGTAGACATGAATTCGTATCGTTTTGCCGCTTTCCCGCATGTAAGTTTCCTGTTAATTACAATGACGCTTGAGTTTCCTCTAAATACTTCCGGTATTTAATCGAAAGCTTAACACCGGCAAAACGGCCTGCCATTCTGATTAATTCGTCCGTTTTTTTATCGAAAGTCAATTTCACTTCACTCAAGGCACGATCTTCATAACCTTTTTTTATGCCCATCGTCTCGAGTAAAAAATGATAAAGATAAATTTCTTGTTCATCGCTCACGTCGATGATTTCTAACGGTTCGCCAAGCTCTGCAAGGACCGATTCTTTTTTCGGTAACGATGCGGAAATTTTTTCGATATGATCGGCATTCGCCCGCATTTGTTTTGCGCCTTCATTTATTTCTGCACCGGCCAGCGATCGCAAGGAAACTTCTAAAAATTCCGCCGGAGCAATACGCAAAAACAACTCTGAAAACGTCCACGCAATCAGACGATTCTCTTTGTTGAAGTCGAGATTGAAAAAGAATTTAACTTCAGGAAGTATCGGTTTTTGATTCCGGTCGACTTTATGAAACAAATAACTCCAACGCCTACCCTCTCCTAACGGATCGGAATAACTCGGCCGCAAACCCGATAGCGAGACGAAGTCATCACTATACATAATTGGATTATTGAATCGCAAGGTAAAGTCATCGGTATTGACTACCGTGAAGTTTTTATCGAATTGATCCAGTTGACGGTAGGTTTGAAACGCCCGCCACCAATATATACAGCCGGTTAAAGTAAAGCACAAAATCAGCACAATCGTCCGGCCGAACCATAATTTGAACGTTTTATTACTCATCATCAATGCCTCGTATCTGTTGCGTTAGTCACTGCGATGTCGGCAAACAAACCTTCGACATCTATACGGTCGAATGAATAATTTTGTCCACAGAATTCGCAATTGACTTCTATGTCGCCTCGAGACTGCAAAATATCCTCAAGTTCTTCTCTTCCCAGGGAACGCAATGTGTTTTCGATCTTGTTTCGTGAACAAGCGCAACGAAACTCGACCGATTCGGAATCGAGTACTCTGACTTTTTCCTGGTTAAACAATCGATATAAGAGCGGCTCGCAATCCAGTTCCAATAATTCGCGATCCGTCACCGTTTGAGCTAACATTTCAATACGTGCCCAATCTTCCTTGTCACCCTTCCGGCTCGGCAATTCCTGCAACAACAAGCCTGCAGCTTGATGCTGATCCGCGACCAACCAAACTCGAGTATTTAATTGTTCGGATTGGCTGAAATAGGTCTCCAACGCTTCACCGAGATTTCGTCCTGCTAATGGAACCACCCCTTGATAGGGCGAACTATTTTCACTCTCAATCGTTAATATTAATTGTCCTTGCCCATACATTTGCTCGAACGAAGCGCTATCGACATCCTCGTTACAGCGAACCAGACCGCGAATATTTCTTTCATCCGAGGATTGAGCCACCAACGTTCTGATAACACCGGCTCCTTGAGCCTGCAAAATCATCGAGCCTTTAAATTTTACAATGGCGGACAACATAGTTACGGCGGCCAACGCTTGACCCAACTGCTCCATAATAAACGGCGAAGCCTGCTGGTGTGCTATCGATTGACGCCAGCTTTCATTTAGCTTAACCCATTCGCCTCTAACACCCAGGTCTTCGAATATAAAACGACGTAATTGATCTTGTTCTTTCATGTTTTAATCATTTCATTAAATTAAAGGTTATTATAAGGCATAGTTTTACTTAGGCTATGTATGCGGTAATAGTGTAACTATTCAGTCCCCCGGCAATTATCGTTCCCACGCTCTGCGTGGGAATGCCTGAGTACCGCTCCAGCGGTACGAGACGCTAGAGCGTCTCGGGCGGCATTCCCACGCTGGAGCGTTGGAACGATAGGGGGTGTGAATAATTACTTCGAGATTGGTGTAGTATTCACTTCAACTATTAACGCAACACAGCTTTTATACTTAATCTCATTTAAACAGCCACTGAACCACCGGTATTCGTAATGATCTTTAGCCATAAAAAAACCGTCATGGTCCCCCCGTCACAAGCCTTGCCTGGCCGAGAAACCCCCATAACGTAACTCCGAATCACTTTGTCACAGGCCACATGATCGTTCCTCCTTTTCCCGATCACTTGGCTCTTGCACTATTCGGCATGGGCTGCTTTTGGGGAGCCGAACGAAAATTCTGGCAATGCCATGGAGTTTACAGTACTGCGGTCGGCTATAGCGGCGGCTACACACCTAACCCAAGCTACGAGGAAGTCTGCACCGGAAAAACCGGTCACAGTGAAGTCGTTCGAGTGGTCTTCGATCCGAAACTCATAACTTATGAGTACCTATTGAAACTATTTTGGGAATCTCATAATCCGACGCAAGGCATGCGCCAAGGTAACGATATCGGAACACAATATCGCTCGGGTATTTATTTTTACTCAACGGAACAGGAAAAAGCCGCATGCCGGTCGCAAAAATACTATCAACAGAGATTATCAAACAACGGCCACGGCCTGATTAGTACCGAAATATTACCGGCCGACATTTTTTATTATGCCGAGGACTATCATCAACAATATCTGGCCAAAAACCCGGGCGGTTATTGCGGATTAGGCGGCTTGGGGGTTAGCTACGATTAGCATGGAATAGCAGCCAACTAGCTACAATCGCTTTCCGACAGGCAAAAAAAAGCGGTTTACAAAAACCGCTTAAGAAGATATTTAGGAAGGATATATAACGCAACTTTCAGCATTGAGATTTAAAGTAAAACCTCAAAAGTTAGATATATACTAGCAATATGAAATGCAAATAAAAATGTGACATATTGTCGCAGCCTAATCTGTCATCGATTCATAGCCGCTAATATTGGTATTGGTATTTTTCTGGTTCCCATGGTCCTCCGTGGGAACCCATACCTTGGCCGCAGAAACAAGACCGGTATGCATTCCCACGCTGGAGCGGTGGGAACAAGGGAATTCCTTCTTAATTCACTCCCGAAAAATTAACTTAACCAATTAAAGTATTTCATGTTTTCAGACATACTGCCTAAAACCGAATTATCGACAAAACAAAACCTGAAATGGCTCTTCATCTTGAGAAATCTGATGATAGCCAGTCAATCGGTGCTCATCCTAATATCCGTGCATGGACTAAACATCGTTCTACCTCAGGAACAGCTTTGGCTAGTCGTGCTTTCGATTGCATCGGTCAATCTCTATACTTGGATGCGTTTGAAAACGGACGACCCGGTGACCGAACTAGAAATTTTTTCTCATTTGGTCATCGACGTCTTGAGCATTGCAGCACTCCTCTATATGACGGGCGGCGCCTCCAATCCGATTATCTGGGTGTTTTTGTTGCCGTTGATCATTACTGCGATCATGCTGCCGCCGTCTTATGCATGGTATATGGTGATTTTGACCACATCGACTTATACGGTTTTAATCACCTACAACATACCCTTACCGGCCATAGAACCTCATATACCGACCACAACACCCGAATTGATGATGATCGAAAAAATGACTGCCGACTCGCCGCATTCGGACATGGATCATTTCGAAATGCTGCGCCAAATGCACGAAATAGGCGATAAGCATTATTTCAATCTGCATATCTTCGGCATGTGGTTCGGTTTTGTATTCAGTGCAGGTTTGGTCGCATTTTTTGTTGTGGAACTAGCGAAAACACTTAGAGCTCAGGAACGGTCGCTCGCCGAAGCGCGTGAAAATGCCTTACGGGATGAGCGTGTTGTTTCGCTTGGCACCCTAGCGGCAAGTGCCGCTCACGACATCAGCACACCGCTGGCAACTATTGCGATCGTCGCCCATGAATTAGAAAACGAATACCCCGATCACCGCTATCCCGATCTACATGAAAAAGCCCAAATCATGGCTCAACAAATCAACCGTTGCAAACAAGCGTTATCAGTCATGTCGGCCAGCGCGGGTGAAATGCGGGCGGAATCCGGTAAAATCATGCCGTTGATCGAATATATCGATGAAGTAATCAGCCAATGGCGCACGCACAGACCCGAAACCAAACTCAATTTGTTTATCAATCCTGTAGTGCCGACAAATGCCGGCATCATTGCCGAACGTACACTGACTCATTCGTTGATCAACATTTTGAACAATGCCGCCGAAGCGACTCAAGACGACCTCGGCATCGAATTTCATGCCTCTTGGGACTTGGAACAAGCCCATATAAAGATTCGCGACTTCGGCCCCGGCGTGCGTTCGGAAATTTTGGAACTGATCGGTAAACAGCCGGTCATTAGCAATAAGTCCGGCCTAGGCGTAGGGCTTTTTTTAACGTGTAGCACCATTCGCCGGTTAGCTGGCAAAATAGAATTCACTAATTTAGAATCCGGCGGGGCTTGCGTGGATATTACCCTGCCTTTACTCGCTTTGGAGGAAGCAAATGACATCACAGGAACCGGATAAACCTCGATTACTTTTAGTCGACGACGACGAAACTTTTTGCAAGGTGTTACAAAGCGCATTGGAAAAACGCTCATACGAAGTCCTGGTCGCCAACAACGTCGAAAACGGAATCAAACTCGCCGAACAATTCGAGCCTGAATACGCGGTGATCGACTTACGCATCGGTCATCAGTCCGGTCTGGAATTAGTTAAGAAGCTAATGTCGCTCGACGATAACACGCGGATCGTGATGCTAACCGGTTTCGCCAGTATCGCCACGGCGGTTGAGGCTATCAAACTTGGTGCTATTCATTATCTGACGAAACCGGCCAATGCCGATGAAATTGTCGCCGCACTGAATAAAAACGAAGGAGACGCTTCGGTCAGCATCAATGAAAACCCGCTATCGATCAAACGCTTGGAATGGGAGCATCTACAAAAAGTGCTGATGCAACATGACGGCAACATATCGGCTGCGGCGCGCGCACTAAACATGCACCGCAGAACCTTACAACGCAAACTTGATAAGCGGCCCGTTAGAGAATAATAACGCCGCCTAATCTCTAAGCCGCCTCTTTCACTATCATGTAATCCATAAACCTAAAAAGAGCAGTTGAGAGCTTCAAACTACTGTTCGCCCTGAGCCCTTCGGCTGCGCCTGTTGAAGGGTAGCATGAAGTGTTGTAGACCCTTCATGCTTCGACTTGGCTCAGCACGAACAGTCAGTCTACAACACATATCAACTGTTCTTTTTAGGTTGACGGACACCCCGGTGCCGAATTTTGATCTTCGATGGGTATACATCCAGTCCGATTCCGATAAGATAGCACCCACCGAAGATTCACGGACCTCACCGATAGCTCAGCAACATCTTGCAGTGCTTTGATAGTTATTTTTAGCTATTATTCCATCTTTGTATAACCGAAAAATGTTAAAGCCAGGTTTACAGACCCAAAGGCCTAGACTGAAATGTAAAAGGTTTTTCATGCCCGGATTTTTTTCTAAACAACGTATAACCACCTCTCCCGGCTACAACCGCTGGCTGGTGCCGCCCGCCGCTTTGTCAGTGCATTTGTGCATTGGCCAAGCTTATGCGTTTAGCGTATTTAACGAACCTTTGACTCGGGTGATCGGAGTTTCGGCTTCCTCGCCAGACGACTGGAAATTGACCGAGCTGGGCTGGATTTTCAGTCTGGCCATCGTTTTTCTGGGAATATCGGCCGCATTCGGCGGTAAGTGGCTCGAAAAAGTCGGCCCGCGCTTGACGATGTTCGTGGCCGCGTGCTGTTTCGGTGGCGGTTTTTTGATTTCGGCATTAGGCATTTTTTTGCATCAAATCTGGCTGCTGTATTTGGGCTATGGCGTCATCGGAGGCATCGGTCTCGGTTTAGGCTATGTCTCGCCGGTTTCAACCTTGATTAAATGGTTTCCCGACCGGCGAGGCATGGCGACCGGCATGGCAATCATGGGTTTCGGCGGCGGCGCGATGATCGGCGCGCCATTGTCGGTATTGCTGATGGATCATTTCCAATCGTCCGTATCGGTCGGCGTGATCGAAACATTCTTGACGATGGGCGGTTTATATTTCTTATCGATGATGATCGGCGCACTAACAATTCGCACGCCGCCCGAAGATTGGCGCCCCGAAGGTTGGAAACCGCCCGTACTGCGTAACAAGATGATCACGCATCGCCATGTCCATATCGATCAGGCCTTGAAAACGCCGCAATTCTATTTGCTGTGGCTGGTTTTGTGTTTAAATGTGACGGCAGGTATCGGTGTACTGGGACAAGCTTCGGTGATGATTCAGGAAATATTCAAGGGACTCGTCACGCCGGCGGCCGCGGCCGGCTTCGTCGGTTTGTTAAGTCTATTCAACATGGGCGGGCGTTTTTTCTGGTCCACCGTGTCCGACTATATCGGGCGCAAGAGCACTTATTTTGTATTTTTTGCCGTCGGCGCAGGGCTTTATGCGGCTGTTCCTTCGGTCGGCATGTCTGGAAACATTGCCTTGTTCATCGTGCTTTACGCGGTTATTTTGAGTATGTACGGCGGAGGCTTTTCATCGATTCCCGCTTATTTGGCCGATATTTTCGGTACGCGTTATGTCGGCGGCATTCACGGCCGACTTCTAACCGCATGGTCGACGGCTGGCGTGTTGGGCCCGGTTTTGGTCAACTATATCCGAGAATTTCAGATCGCCCAAGGCATCGCGAAAACCGATGCCTATAACGTCACGATGTATATCATGGCAGGCATTTTACTCTTGGGTTTTTTCTGTAATTTATTGATCAAGCCGGTACATGAAAAGCATTATATGCAACACGATGAATTCGACGAACTGGACGGCGCTTATCCGCTCGATGAGTCTCGGAATACGAACACTTCAACATCAACAAAAACCGCTTCGTGAGCCTCCTCCGATGAAAAACAGCAAACCTTTTAAACCCGGCCAATGGATACTGTTGCTAATATTTTGGCTTTATGTCGCCATTCCTTTGATTTGGGGCGTGTGGTCGACGTTGCGTAAATCCATGATTTTGTTTAATTAACCTGCCCAATGCGATTCAATATTTAGGCGGATTATAGAAGGCTTATCAAATGAAAAGAATTTGCGTTTATTGCGGGTCTAGATCCGGAAAACGGCCCGAATATACTCTTGCTGCACATCTTCTCGCTAAAGAACTTGCGCTCCATGACATCGGTTTAGTTTACGGCGGCGCCCACGTAGGGATCATGGGACAACTTGCCGATGCCGTATTGGCGCAAAACGGAGAAGTCATCGGCGTGATTCCTCAAGACTTAGTGGATAAGGAAGTAGCTCACTATGGACTGACTGAACTTAAAATTGTCGGATCGATGCATGAACGTAAAGCCTTAATGGCCGATCTAGCCGACGGGTTTATCGCCTTGCCCGGCGGACTAGGCACGCTGGAAGAATTATTTGAGATACTGACTTGGGCGCAACTGGGCTTGCATCGAAAACCCTGCGGCTTGCTCAATATTGACGGCTACTATGACGGCTTGGTTGCGTTTTTGGATCATGCCGTTGACGAACAATTCGTCAAACCGGTCGATCGTTCGATGCTGTTGATTGAAAAACACCCAAAACAATTATTGGATGCTTTTTCAACCTATCGAGCGCCATCAGTCGAACAATGGATCGAGCGGGGCGCCACTTAATGATTGTAACGGATCAAACCAACCGACTAGCTGTTAATTCGTCTCAATTTAAAGTTAGCCTTTTTTGAGTATATAGGGAGTAGTTCCCAGGACGAAAAACTATTTGAAATAATCCCAAGGGTACTCGGGCTTCAAAATCGGACGAAAGCCGGCCGGCAATGGAAACGGAGCAGAAAGAAACTCATAAACGCCCACCATCGTGCGCGTTACCATCATACCCAGCCCCATAGCGAATCCCATCGGTATTCCGATTGCAGGGCCCTGAGCCTGACTCTCCTTAACCATGTTCCCCGGAATCTCGAGCACTCCAGTCGTCATCCCGGCTAATCCACGCAACGATTTATCGGCTGCGGAATACGCATTCGCGTTTTGCACAGAAAACATCATAAAAACTGTAAAAAAAACGATGAAATATTGTCTTGGAATTTTCATATACCCTCCTTATAAAAAATTTAAATTAAATAAATCCTATTGAATAACAGCATTGTTAATTCAGCCTTAACAGGGCAATATCGCAGTAAGAAATCAACATTATTGTTGCGATTGCAAATAGTTTTGCAATCCGATTCTATCGATTAACCCCAATTGCTGTTCCAGCCAATGCGTATGATCATCCTCTGTATCCTTTAGCATGCCTTCCAAAATTTCTCGGGTCTGATAATCTTGCACCGATTCGCAAAAGGCAATGACCACCCGCAATGAAGCTACGACCTTTAATTCCAATTCAAGATCGTTTGTCAGCATATCCGAGACATTCGAACCGACCTTTAGAGGCTCACGCTTGGATAAATCCGGAGTACCCTCCAAAAATAAAATGCGCTTGATTAATGCATCGGCATGAGCCGTCTCATCTTGCACTTCATGAGCAATGCGTTCGTAGAGTTTACCGAACCCCCAATTTTCATACATACGCGAATGAATAAAATATTGATCGATTGCTGTCAATTCGCCGGCCAATAATTCGTTCAAGCGCTCGATAACTTGACTATTACCTTTCATCTGTGACTCCTTAATTCGTAACACATTGAACCGATACAACAAACGCAACGGTCATTATAATGCCTCAGAATAATATATTTACCGAATAAGTGTACACATAAATTAAAACCGATCGTTTAGCTCTGCTTCGTGAACGTTACTGTGAAAGTACGCGAACCGTACCCAGTCACCCCTCGCACTTTCATTTGCCGGGGCGATGGACAGCTTCTTCATGATCGTTACGGTTAGATGCTTTTTCTAAGATAGAAAACAGCAGGCAATAAAAAAGGCCTACGACCAAAGATCGTAAGCCTTCAATAAATGGCGTCCCCAGGGGGGTTCGAACCCCCGTTACCGCCGTGAAAGGGCGGTGTCCTAGGCCACTAGACGATGGGGACTAAAACGGATCGGTATTTTTTTCAGAACCGATATCTGAACTTTTTTGTGCGAAATGGCGTCCCCAGGGGGGTTCGAACCCCCGTTACCGCCGTGAAAGGGCGGTGTCCTAGGCCACTAGACGATGGGGACTTAAGACGCTAATTCAATTGGTGGAGCCAAGCGGGATCGAACCGCTGACCTCAACACTGCCAGTGTTGCGCTCTCCCAGCTGAGCTATGGCCCCTCACTTGAGTCCGCATATTCTACAGGATTTTAAATTCTTGTCCAGCTTTAATTTAAAGACTTGATAAAATCTACGGCATGAACCAATCGCGCCAATGTTTTTTCGCGCCCCAACAACGCCAATGTCATATCAATCGGGGGCGACACCGCAGTCCCGCAAACCGCTACTCGCAGGGGTTGCGCGACTTTTCCCAAATTCAACCCCAAGGTCTCGGCTAAATTGACGACAATTTGATGCAAAGCCTCTCCCTGCCAATTATCCAGCCCGCTAAATTGATCATGCAGCTGTTGCAAAACATCCGCACTCTCCGGTTTGAAATTCTTTTTTGCAGCCTTTTCATCGTATTCATCGAAGTCTTTGTAGAAATAGCGACTGATCGTGGCCATTTCGACCAAGGTTTTGCAACGCTCTTTTTGAACTTTGACTAACTCAACCAAATCCGGTCCGTCGGTAGGGTCGATACCTTGCTCGCCCATGTGCCAACTTAAATGCCGCGCGACATGAGCCGGATCCGAGTTCATGATGTATTGATGATTGAGCCACAATAGCTTTTCCGGATTGAATGCCGATGCCGACACATTGACGTCTTTTAGTTCGAAATACTCGATCATTTCGTCCAGGCTAAAAATTTCCTGATCGCCATGCGACCAACCCAACCGAACCAGATAATTCAATAGCGCTTCGGGCAAATAGCCTTCATCCCTGTACTGCATCACGCTGACCGCGCCATGGCGTTTGGACAATCTCGCACCATCCGCGCCCAATATCATCGGCAGATGTGCATATTCCGGAATCGGAGAGCCCAACGCCTTCAATATATTCATCTGTCTCGGCGTATTGTTTATGTGGTCGTCACCGCGAATCACATGAGTCACCCCCATATCCATATCATCGACGACGACACTGAGATTGTAAGTCGGCGATCCATCGGAACGTGCGATAATCAAATCATCCAATTCTTTGTTCGAAACGACAATATCACCTTTCACCAAATCCTTTATAACCACCTCGCCGTCATCCGGGTTCCTAAATCGAATCACAGGCATGACGCCTTCAGACACGCCCGAAGTTTCCCGGCATTTGCCGTTATAACGAGGTTTTTCTTTGTTCGCCATCTGCTCGTTACGCAGTTGTTCCAGCTCTTCTTTACTGCAATAACAATAGTAGGCGTCCCCCTGGTCGAGCAGTTGCTGTATGACGGCTTTGTAGCGTTCGAACCGGTGCGTCTGATAGAAAGGCCCTTCGTCGTATTCCAAGCCCAACCAAGCCATTCCCTCTAGAATCGCATTGACCGATTCCTGCGTCGAACGCTCCAGATCGGTATCTTCGATTCTTAAAACAAACCGGCCGCCGTGCTTACGGGAATACAACCAAGAAAAAAGCGCGGTCCGCGCGCCGCCGATATGAAGATACCCCGTCGGACTCGGGGCAAATCGTGTTTTCGTCGTCATTTGTTATTTATTCGTTTTCGATAAAATCTTTTTTGCGTATTCATTTGGAATTTGCTTGGAAGCTCGCATGCGTATTGCCTGGTAGTTAAACCCCACACTACCCTTTGGCGCCTCGTTCTTTCCGAGAATAGCCAAGGAAGCTCCATGACCTTTTGCAGCAGCCTTTTCATACCATTGCGTGGCTTTTTTGACATTTTGAGGCATACCTAAGCCTCTATCATACATTGCAGCAACTACGACTTCAGCTTCGAGCAAACCTTGCTCAGCCGCCTTAAGCATCCACCCGGCGGCTTGTTGCTCATCGACTTCAAAACCATCTCGACCTAATAAATATAAGGCGCCCATTTTAGCTTGCGCAAGCGCATCACCCTGTTCCGCCGAAGCCTGAACAGATGCTTTGGCATCGGCTTCTTCAGCATGAACCATACCAATCTCGGCTAAAACCAACAGGCAAGCTATCGTTGTTATTTTAATCATTCCTCTAACCTCATGCATCGATTAACGACAGAGTTGTTGATAAAATGCTTTCGGCAAATCAAATGTTTTACTTTCCGACCCGCCGAAACGAAACAACTCTCAGAACGCGTATTATTTCACGACATAGCCCTGAGAGGAATTAAACATTCGGTAAATTCAGAATTCCGCACTCTTCTTAGAAAGGATTTACAATTCTATTAGCATTGAGCGAGCCTTATCTCACGACTCACAATTGACCATGAATAGCTATTTGTCTTGAATGGCTATTTGTTCGAAAATACACTCTGACAAGCAACCTGCGTAACTTAAATGACCGACCTTTACCGACTAAACGATATTCGTTTCCTTTACGTTGATAAGGTAGCACTCACACTGCCTTCGCTTAGCGTCAAAACCGGTAAAATTACTGCATTAATCGGCCCTAATGGTTGCGGAAAAAGCACCTTACTTAACATGTTGGCTTTTTTAGATTCGCCGCAGCAAGGCAACATCGCATTCAAGGGGGGAACCGTTCGCACCAAAAAGCAACTGCAAGCATTAAGAAAGCGCGTTGGGCTACTAACCCAAAAACCTTATATGCTGCGGGGCACGGTGGCTGATAATCTAAAACTTGCGCTAAAATTACACGGCGCACCGAAACTGCTTTGGCAAACCAAAATTAACGAGGTTCTCAACCGTTTCGATGCCATTCATTTACTCAACCGGCAAGCCAATATGCTGTCGGGTGGGCAACTGCAAAAAGCGGCTCTTGCACGCGCACTGATTAACGACCCCGAGGTTTTGTTATTAGACGAACCATTCAGTTACTTGGATCAAGCCGCGAACATTATGCTTGAGGAGTTCATTCAAGATTACAGAACTTCCACTCGTAATTTGATCTTTAGCACCCACAACCGACTGCAAGGCTTAGCGCTGGCCGACGAAGTCATAACGCTCATTAACGGCAGCCAGGTTCAAACACCGTTACTGAACTTGTTTCATGGTCATCTGGACAATCATATTTTTAATACGGGTAAACTGAGTGTCGTTTTAACCGGGGACATCGAAGGATGTCGGCATATTTCGATCGATCCGCATGAAATTGTCTTGTCCAAAGAACCTTTTTGTTCCAGTATTCGCAACCAATATCCGGGACGCGTCACATCAATTTCGGAGGAAATGGGCAAGGTGAGAATCAACGTTTCAGCCGGCGAAATTTTTCAAGCCCTTATTACCTTCGAAGCGTTACATGATTTAAAGTTGCAATTGGGAGATGAAGTTTGGGTTAATTTCAAGTCGAATTCGATCGTAACATTTTGAAATAAATATTCTTTTACATTTCTTATCTCATAAGCGAGTTGACGAACCCTTACGCATCAAGATAAGGAAGTCGCTAAAATTAACTTACTGAATTGCCAAAGTTTCATTTAGGGCGCTTCCCCGAATATGCTGCTACCCAAGCTCCAGCTCTCACCGTTATACACAAGTATCGGTAAACTTGCTAAACAGAGGTCATCGTATACCTGGAAACGGTGCTGTTTGATAAATCTGCGGATATTGAACATCAGTGACTTTCCCTCACCTAGCGTTAGGTGAGGGAAAGTCGGGAACGTTGGGCGACAAAAAATGGTATCGAAGCCTCATTAGCTAAGATTGCAAAACAGTAATTTTTTTTCTGGTTCCCACGGTCCTCCGTGGGAACCCATACCTTGTCAGCCGAGGCAAGATCGGTATGCATTCCCACGCTGGAGCGGTGGGAACGAGGAAAACGGTAATTTTTGACTTATGTATAACGATGAGAGCTCCAGCTTGGGTAACCTGTTCAGGAAGCTCTAGATTCCCGACAATCAAGGAAGATTGAACGAGCGAATCAGGGTTGATTGCGAATGTTCCTAGGTTGTGCCGGTCTCAGGAAGCTGGTGCTTGGGAAAGAGCGTGGATGCAGGTTGGCCGTTTTTAGCTTTATGCGCATGGTTGCCGAACCCTCAACAAAGCTCATAACTCTAGGACGTAATTTATACCTCTCGCACATCAAATTTGGGCGATACTTAAGGAGGCGCTTGGGAATTCTCTGTCCCTCACATAACGCTAGGTGACAGACCTGCATGGAGCCTACTTGGGCGTATTCACCCAGCACCTAAATTCCATAGCCCACCCACTAACCGGATGCTCAACGAAATGCGAATCTCTTAACTCTTCAAATTTTTTCATCAAATGTGATGGCAACAAACTTTATCAACCACCTATCCCGACGGCATTTCATTCGGCGCCTTACCGCACTGAGCCTATCACCCTGGCTTTCCGGATGTGAATCATTGTTTGCTCAACGCATTGCGATTGCCGCTCATGCTTGGCCCGGTTATGAATTTCTGTTTCTAGCCCGGCGCGAAAAATGGTTGGATAACTCGTTAGTCGACTTGATTGAAACGACTTCTGCAACCGAATCATTAAACGCACTGCTCGACGGCAAGATTGACGGGGCAGCATTGACGCTGGACGAAGTCTTGACTGCGCGCGCATCCGGCTTGCCGCTTACCGTGGTTTTGGTATTTAACATTTCAGCTGGTGCGGATATGCTGGTAGCTAGGCCCGACATAGCAAAGCTAGCCGATCTCAAGGGGCAGCGCATCGGCTTTGAACAAGGCGCAGTCGGCTCGCTATTACTGCATAAAGCCCTGGATGCCGCAGGTTTGTCAATGACTGAAATCACAGCTGTTCCATTAACAATCGACGCCCACTTTCAAGCCTGGCAACAGCGACAAGTCGACGCCCTAGTCACTTACGAGCCGGTTGCCAGCCGTTTGTTACGCGAAGGTGCAATCAAGCTTTTCGACAGTCGAAAAATTCCTGACACAATTTTTGATGTTCTGGCCTTTCGAGCCGATCGTTTAGGTTTTAGTCGAGCGCCAGCCATTCGCCATTTGGTCGCTGCCCACTTTAAAGCACTTGAGCATCTGACCAAAAACCCACAAGATGCCGCTTACCGAATGGCACCGCACTTTAAATTATCGCCCGCTCAAGTGCTTGGCACATACAAGGGTTTAGTCATTCCCGATCGAAGTAACAATCAACGCTTACTGCTAGGGTCATCTCCGATTTTGTTAAACAGCGCGCGCACCCTGAGCGCCTTCATGTACGAATCCGGAAAACTGCCGCACGAGAATGACTTAACCGGTTTGATTGACGCAAGCTACTTATGATTAAAAACGAATTACCCGACCATCCTCGGCCGATTGCAGCGCACCGACAATAATCCGACAATTGGTCTTAGCGTCTTCAAGCGAAAGTGCGGGAGCCTTGCCGGTCAAAACGCAATCGCTGAAGTGTTCGATTTCCAAACGGAAATGATCGGCGATAGGGAGTATCTCCTCAGATTGCCGCCCTCCCTCCGTCCACCAGGAAATGACCGGAATATCGCCCGGATTTTGCCAAACGCCATGACATTTCAAACCGCCTTTTGTGCCGACAACTTCGTATTCGCAGCGCCGCGCGCGCTCGAAACTGAAATCGAAATGCGCGTATTTGCCGTCGCCGAAATCGAGCACACCGCTACACGCAGTATCGGCGCCGCTTTCGATATATTTGGCAACGGCAGTGACCGACTCCGGCATTCCATCGAAAAACAGCCTGAGCGAATGAATCGCATAACAGCCTATATCCCACATCGCTCCGCCGCCCTGATCGATACTATCGGCGATCCGGTACATTCTAGCCGGTTTCATCATGAACGAAAAACTCGCACGCACCGTTTTAACCTCGCCGATCTCGCCGGAACGCAGAACATCCAAGACCCGCGAATGCTGCGGATGAAAACGGTACATAAAGCCTTCCATCACAGTAACGTTATGACGGTGCGCCGCAGCTTCTATCGCTTCGATATCCGAAACCTTCAACGCCATTGGCTTTTCGCACAAAACATGCTTGCCCTTCTCGATCGCGCGCAAGGCCCATTCGGCATGCTCACCATTCGCCATCGGCAAATAAACCGCTTCGATTTCATCGTCATCGAGAATCGCTTCAGGGCTATCGTAAGCGCGAACACCTTGCTGATGCGGCGCATATTTCGCCAAGGTTTCCGCCGCGGCGCCGGGACGTCGACTGCCGATCGCGACCAATTCGGCATTGATCGCATCGACGATCGCCGGCATCAGCCGCTCGTTGACCCGTGCCGCGCCTAAAATACCCCAACGCAATTTCTTGTGTTCGTTCATGATTCTCCTCCGTGTTTACTTATCAATATTCAACCATTCCGCCAATGCGGTCTTGATTGTTTCGGTTCTAATTTGGTGGCGATCGCCATCAAAATGCATTTCGGCAATTTCGGCAATAGCACCACGCCGCTGCCAAGCGATGTAAACCGTGCCGATCGGTTTCACCGAAGTGCCGCCACCAGGCCCGGCAATGCCGGTCACCGCGATTGCCCAATCGGCCTGACTGTGTTTCAATGCGCCGCCTGTCATCTCGCTCGCAGTCTCGGCGCTAACCGCGCCATAATTTTCGATCGTCTCGGCCCGGACGCCCAGCATTTGTATTTTGGCGGCATTGCTGTAAGTCACGAAGCCTCGGTCGAACCAAGCCGAACTGCCCGGTATTTCGGTAATCGCTTGCGCAATGCCGCCGCCGGTACATGATTCGGCGGTTGTCAGCAGCCAACCGCGTTCCTTTAGGCTCAACCCGACCACACGAGCCAATTCGATGATTTCGTTCTCTGTATTTAATGAGACCAATGGGGCAAGACCTAATCAATTTAAGGATATCGTGACGAATAACTTTCTAGAACCATGGCTTTGTCGCGGGTTCGGTTAGCCTGCATTAAAAATAAGAAAGTTATCTATGACTCAATCCTAAGATAAAATAATATCTATGAGTATAAAACAAACCAGCAAGCAACACACCCCGATGATGCAGCAATATCTGCGCATCAAGGCTGACCATCCCGACACGCTCGTTTTTTACCGGATGGGCGATTTTTATGAACTTTTTTTCGACGATGCCAAAAAAGCCGCGCAGATCCTTGATATTACGCTGACGCAGCGCGGCCAGTCGGCCGGTGAACCTATTCCGATGGCCGGCATTCCGTATCATGCCGCCGAAGGCTACATCGCGAAATTGTTGCGCCACAGCGAATCGGTCGCGATTTGCGAACAAATCGGGGATCCTGCGACTTCGAAAGGACCCGTTGAACGAAAGGTGGTTCGCATCGTTACACCCGGCACCGTTACCGACGAAGCCTTGCTCGAAGATCGTAAGGATAATTTGCTGGTGGCGCTGCATGTTGACGATTCCAAATTCGGTATCGCCGCTTTAGATGTGACCAGCGGACGCTTTGTATTGCAGCAACTGGATTCGACCGATACGATGTTGAGCGAAATCGAACGTCTGGACCCGGCCGAGCTATTGGTCAGCGAAGATATCGCTCTTCTACAGGCTTTGAAGCAGCGCAAGGGCATTTGTAAGCGCCCGCCTTGGCATTTCGAGCCTGACAGTGCGCGTCAACTGGTATTGAATCAATTCAACACGCACGATCTATCAGGCTTCGGTTGCGAAAATATGCCGATGGCTATTGCCGCGGCCGGTTGTCTGTTGCAATACGTTAAAGACACACAACAAAGCGCCCTGCCCCATATTCAAGGCATTCGGGTCGAAAACAATTCCGAGGGCATTAAACTCGATGCCGCTAGCCGCCGCAATCTGGAACTGGACACGCATCCGACCGGCGAGCTGCGCTACACCTTATTCGGCGTACTCGACAAAACCGTCACCGCGATGGGCAGTCGTTGTCTGCGCCGCTGGATCAACCGACCGCTCAGAGATCAAGCCATTCTGCAAAACCGATATTCGGCAATTGAATCGCTATTGTCCGAACGGCTTTTAGATGACGTTCGCAATCAATTGAATGCGGTCGGCGACATCGAGCGAGTCAGTTCTCGCATCGCACTCAAGTCAGCCAGGCCGCGCGATTTGATCGTGTTACGCAATACGCTGGCCGTTTTACCGACATTGCAGCCCTTGCTATCGAATACCGACAGTCCGGAGCTGATGCGCCTGGCCGAACAACTCACCGAACAACCCGAGTTATCGGCGCTGTTGCAACGAGCCATTATCGACAACCCGCCGGTCCTAATTCGCGACGGCGGCGTCATTGCGCCCGGCTACCATGCCGAACTCGATGAACTGCGCAACTTAAGCCGCAATGCCGATCAATTTCTGCTCGATATGGAGGAACGCGAAAAGGCCGCGACCGGCATTAGCGGCCTAAAAGTCAATTACAACCGCGTGCATGGTTACTATATCGAGATTTCAAGATTACATGTCGAGAAAGTTCCGGCACACTACCACCGTAAACAAACGCTGAAAGGCGTCGAGCGCTACATTACCGAGGAATTAAAAACCTTCGAAGATAAAGTTCTGAGTGCGAAAGAAAAATCGCTGGCTTTCGAAAAACTGCTATACGATCAATTGCTGAACAAGCTCGGCGAGTCATTAACCGATCTGCAGCAATGCGCGCAAGGACTCGCCGAACTGGATGTGCTGGCGGCATTTGCCGAACGCGCCGAAACATTGAACTTGACTCGCCCGCAATTGACCGACAAGCCCGGCATCGATATCGAAGGCGGACGGCATCCCGTCGTCGAACAAGTATCCGAGATTCCGTTTGTCGCAAACGATCTTAAACTATCGCCTCAGCGACGCATGCTCATCATCACTGGCCCGAATATGGGTGGTAAATCGACTTATATGCGCCAGGCGGCTTTGATCGTATTGATCGCACATGTCGGCTGTTATGTTCCGGCCAAGGCCGCAACGATCGGCCCGGTCGATAAGATTTTCACCCGCATCGGCGCTTCGGACGACTTGGCCGGCGGGCGCTCGACTTTCATGGTCGAAATGTCGGAAACAGCCAACATTCTGCATAACGCAACCGAACAAAGTTTGATATTGATGGACGAAATCGGCCGCGGAACCAGTACTTTTGACGGTTTATCTTTGGCTTGGGCTTGCGCCGATCATTTGGCAAAAGTCACAAAGGCATACACCTTATTCGCGACGCACTATTTCGAGTTGACGACTCTAGCGGAAGAGCAAAAACCGATCCATAACGTCCATCTCGACGCGATGGAGTACGGCGACAAAATCGTGTTTCTACATGCGGTCAAGGACGGCCCGGCGAGCCAAAGTTACGGGCTGCAAGTCGCCTCACTGGCAGGTGTTCCGGCAACAGTGATCGACAAAGCCAAATTGAAATTGCAGCATCTCGAAAACAACACCTATTATCAAAACCAGACCGAATCGGGCAATCAGCAATTGGATTTATTTGCGACCCAAGAGTGCCATCCGGCAGTCTGTTTGATCGAGGAGTTAGACCCGGACAACTTAAGCCCGAGGCAAGCCTTGGATACGCTGTATCGTTTGAAAAAGATGGTGGAGTGATTTTAAGCTCGGGCGACTACTATCCTACTCCCTTTTGATTGAAAAACCGTCTAAGAATAAAAGGCATGGCCATCGCCCCGGCAAATGAAAGTGCGAGGCGTGGCGGATCAATAAATGCCCCGTGAACGCATTACCCGCTGCTTATACTTCACGCGGTCATGATTCCGGCGATTTCGCGCTACAGCTAACCTTCATAATCGCCCTAACAATTCGGCTTTTTTGGCATTGTATTCTTCGTCAGTCAATATGCCTTTATTTTTCAAATCAGTCAGCTTTTCGATAGTCACAAAAATGTCCTCTTCATGACTAGATGCCGGCTTATTAGGTACAGCCGACTGCTGGACAGGTTTAGACTTCGCATCCATTGGCACGTTGTCCACCGAAATCACAGGCAAACTGTTTACGTCGACCAAACCGTATTGGCTGGTAAAAGACAAAGAACCGCCTACCGACTGTTGCTGAGAAAACCCGCTAATTTGATGATCCAGCGTGTCGTAAAGCGTTACATGCCCATTGGCTTCAATCGCCAACCGGTGAATAGTCGCAAAATAGGCATAACGTAAATTGTTTTGTGCCCCCGTGCTGCTAGGAAATTGTAAGCCGGCCGGCCACCAGTTTGCGGACTGAGTATTCGAAGGCGGGACAAACAAGCTAACCGGCCCCGACGGCCCGTTGCTATTTTGCTGCTGTTGGCCTCCGGAATAATTGTTTTGCTGCTGAGATCCTTGTGATTGCGACTGGAAAGACCCCTTTTGAAGCAAATTCGGCTGACTCGCGACTAAATCGGACAATTCTTGACACAATCCAGAGATAGAGTTTTTGAGTTGATTATTAAACATGTCGCCCACCATAATCATTCCGCCGCGCATCCATTGCCCCGAGCCGCCGAATTCAGGATGATTGAATTGAGCCATCGATCCATTGCCGTTGATCACGGATTGCAGGAGGCTGCAAACTGCATCAAAGCTGAAATGATAACGGTGAGCGAGTTGATTGATAATGGAAGAGCCTTCCGGTGTAAGCTGATTCATTGAATTTTCCGCCAAAGTACAAAATTGAGAGCTTTTACTTCTTGCTGTTTCCGATAATTTACCCGACTCATCAGACAGTTATACCTTTCGCACTTCAAATTTCGGTAGTGCCGGAGGAGGCCTCGGGGTGCTCGGTAAAGGCTTTGCCAGCATGGAGCTGGCATAGAGCCTACATGGACGTATTCACGGCGTCCTTTGACGGGCACCCCGAGGCCGAATTTTCATCTACGATGAGCATAATTCCAATTGCATGACGTCGTGGAACTCGTATCGGCCAAACTGTTGTTGCCGGTAAGCCTACCCTATCGTTAAGTTAACCCTTAATGCCCGTATCCAAGCAATATAGATGCTTTCAAACCAAAATCGTCGTTAGCTTTTTGGTTCCTGTAATCCATTCTAGAATGATGTTTTTTGAATCCGCGATAACTTAAAGGCAGTGAGATAGGATTTAGCAAAAGAGAAGATTGAAACGATTATCTTGCTTTGTCAACAACTTTCCTAAAACTGTTGAAAATAGGATTTTCCTCGTTCCCACCGCTCCAGCGTGGGAATGCATACCGGTCTTGTTGTACCAGCCAAGGTAAGGGTTCCCACGGAGGACCGCGGGAACCAGACAAAGCACCCGGCTTTCCCTCGTTCCCACCGCTCCAGCGTGGGAATGCATACCGGTCTTGTTGTACCAGCCAAGGTAAGGGTTCCCACGGAGGACCGCGGGAACCAGACAAAGCACCCGGCTTTCCCTCGTTCCCACCGCTCCAGCGTGGGAATGCATACCGGTCTTGTTTCGGCAGCCAAGGTATGGGTTCCCACGGAGGACCGTGGGAACCAGACAAAAGTACCCGGCTTTCCCTCACCTAGCGTTAGGTGAGGGACGACGAAGGCGTCGCTCCCACAAGAGACGGGATGCTCTGTGGGAGCGACCCCTAGATCGCGATTTCGGAGCCACTGATGTTCAATATCCGCAGGTTTATCAAACAGCACCGTTCCCGGGTATACGATGACCTATGTTTAGCAAGCTCACCGATTTTTGTGTATAACAATGAGCGGAGGACCGTGGGAACCACAGACAAAACTAACTCTCACTGGATAGACCAATTTGATAGAATCCAGGCAATTTAGTCATCAACCGAATCCTAGAATAACTTGAATACCCCAATTTATCTCGATTATGCCGCTACCACACCGACGGCGCCTGAAGCGGTGGAAGCCATGCTGCCCTATTTAACGCAATCGGGCCTCTTCGCCAACCCCGCCTCCACTCAACACTGCTTAGGAGAAGCGGCGGAATCCGCTGTTGAACACGCACGCACTCAAATCGCCAAATTAATCGGTGCCGATGCCAAAGATTTTATTTTCACTTCCGGCGCTACGGAATCTAGCAACCTTGCCATCAAAGGGATTGCGCTTACCTATCGCGGCCGGGGCCGGCACATTATTACATCGGCAATTGAACATAAATCGGTCTTAGACACTTGCAAATATCTGGAAAACGAAGGTTTTTCGGTGACATACCTATCGCCTAATAAGGAAGGCATGATTAACACGAAAGACTTGCTGAACGCGATCACGGATGAGACGATTATGGTATCGGTCATGCATGTCAACAACGAAACCGGCGTCATACAACCAATCGAACAAATCGCAGACGCCCTCGCCGGCACAAACTTATTCTTTCATGTCGATGCCGCCCAAAGCGCAGGTAAACTAGCGATAGACTTATCAAAAACGCCGATTGATTTACTGTCTATCTCGGCGCATAAATTTTACGGACCTAAAGGCATCGGCGGCTTGTATGTTCGCAACCGCAAAAAAACTCGGCTCACACCGATGATGCATGGCGGCGGACAAGAACACAACCTACGCCCAGGCACCTTAGCAAGCCATCAAATTGCCGGCATGGCAAGCGCCTTCAAGATCGCCCACGAAAACTTATCGAACGATTTTGAACATTGCCGGCAGTTAAAACGAACACTGATAAATAGCTTGCATCGAATCGAAGGCGTTACCCTCAACGGCGGACAAACGCATACGCTTCCGAATATCCTCAATGTCAGCTTCGACAACATCGGTTCCGACTCGCTAATTATCGCCTTAAGAGATCGACTCGCGATTGCATCGGGTTCCGCTTGTAATAGCGGCGCCATCGAAGCCTCTCATGTCCTGCGGGCAATGGCGATTGAAGGCGATAGACTTTACGGCGCGGTCAGAATAAGCTTCGGACGCTATACAACCGAGGCGGAAATCCAACTCGCGGGACTCGCCCTTATCGAGGAAGTTACACGTTTGCGAGCGCTGGCCCTAACCTAAGCGGTAATCCGTTATATGATCGGCAAAAAAGTCCTCAACCATGTTTATTGGCATTTCAGCTTAACCGGCGAACAATCCCTCGAAGTTCAACAACGCATTACCGAAGCGGAGAAGTTGAGCCGTTGCCGTGCGGAGCGCGATTACAATATCGTCAAATATGAAATCAACGGAACAGCCATATCCCTGCTGCACTATCCAAATTTTTTCGACACCCCCTTCCCTGTCCTGGCAACGAGTTATCGCATCGATTTAAATAACAAACGAGTCGAAAAACGCAGCTATCAAGACTCATACAATCCCCCCATTCTGCACCGCAAAGAACTATTACTCGGCGAACAGCATCCCCGCAACCCGGAATACCGAGAACTCACCGCTACCGCCGAACAACTCGGCCTGTTCGATAATCCGGTCACAATCGGCTTTAAACAAGCTTGGGATGCGTTGATTGCCGAAAAAGGCTTTCAGCTAATCGACGGACAATTCGTACCGATCGGCAACGAAGTCGACACGCCGGACACCTTGACAGATAGCCCGTCCGCTTCGATTGTTCGGCATTTGACCGCACTATCTCGTAGCAACTTATCTGCACCGATGCAATGCTTGGCCCGACACGGTTTTTTAGACGGCAACCTATCGGTATTCGATTACGGTTGCGGTAAAGGCGACGATATTCGCAATCTCAAAGCCAATTCGATTCCTGTCGCCGGCTGGGACCCTCATTATGCGCCGGACCAATCTAAGCAAGAAGCGGATATCGTCAACCTGGGATTTGTCATTAACGTGATCGAAGACTACCAAGAACGCCTGGAAGCGCTCATCGGAGCCTACCGACTAACCCGGCAAATCTTGGTCGTTTCGGCGATGCTGTTCAACCAAAACGCATTGAAAGGCCAACCCTATAACGATGGCGTCATCACGCAGCGCAATACCTTCCAAAAATATTACACGCAAACCGAACTCAAAGAATTTTTAAGCGACACGCTAGACACGGACGCGATTCCTGTCGCCCCCGGCATCTTCTTTATCTTCAAGGATCAAGACGCCGAACAGCGTTTTTTATTAAACCGGCAACGCAGCCGTCGAAATATTTTGCGCATACCGCAACGTCCTTTCGGCCCGCCGCAGCCGAAACTGTCGCGCCGAGAGAAAATATACCAAACCTATCGGCATTTACTCGACCCGCTTTGGCAACAAACCTTAGCTCTCGGACGCCTGCCGGATAAAACCGAAATCCCGGAATTAATAGCGCTCACCGAAGCCTTCGGCACAGCCAATAAAGCCTTGCGCTTCATGCTCGAACAGTTTGAAGAAGATTTACTGGAACAAGCCCGGCAAAGCCGCATCGACGACTTTCTAACCTACCTTGCCTTGCAGACTTTTTCCAAGCGCAAACCTTATAAACACTTGGAAAGCGGCTTACAGCGCGATATTAAAGCCTTTTTCGGCGACTATAAAAATGCCGTTGCCAACGCTCGCTCGGTTCTATTTCAAATCAGCGATGCCGAATCGATCGAAACAACATGCCGCCAAGCCACAGAACAAGGTTTAGGCTATTTCGATGACGAACACGCTTTGTACCTGCATACCAGCCTAGTCGACCGCCTACCGGCGCTACTGCGCATTTACATCGGCTGCGCAACGGTATCGTATGGCGACATCGACCAAACCGATCTAATCAAGATTCATAGTCAATCCGGAAAGCTGAGCCTGATGCGCTACGACGACTTTACCGAGCAACCTCTGCCGCGTTTGCTCGAGCGCGTCAAAATCAATCTGCGCGAACAAACTTTCGATCTGTATCAATACGGCGAAGAATTCGAGCCGACTAATTTGTATTTGAAATCGCGCTTCATCAATGAAGAATTTCCGAACTACGCGCAGCAATTACACTTCGACGAACAACTGCAAGCACTCGATCTATTCGACCTGAGCAGATACGGCCCGAAACCTAGCGAATTTCGCGAAACCTTGGCCAAGCATCGCTGGGAAATCGATGGCTTTAGCCTGATCCGCAGCCGAAGCCTTCCGAATCTCGACGACAACTGCGGCGGTTATTTGACCTATCGGCACTTGATCGAATGCGGGGAAACGCAACAACACACAGGCCAACCGAATCTGCCCAAACAGCCGGACAGCTATAACGCGCTTTACGACTTGGCCGTCAACATACTCGATCCTGTCATCGACTATTTCGGCATGATTCGCCTGACTTACGGCTTTTGCTCGCATGAGCTGGGTAAGCTGATCAAGAAGCGCGTCGCGCCGAAACTAGACCAACATGCCGCACACGAACGCAACACGCGAAACAACCTGATCTGCCCTCGTCTCGGCGCTGCAGCCGACTTTATCGTCGAGGACGAAAACATGCGCGAAGTCGCCGACTGGATCGCCGAAAACACACCGTTCGACCGGCTGTATTTTTACGGCGAAAACCGGCCGATTCATGTCAGCTACGGGCCGGAACAAAAAAGAGAATACATCGACATGGTCACGACCGAATCGGGCAAACAAGTGCCGAGGAAAAGGCGGTTAGCCTAGATGAAGCACCATGTTTTTCTGGTTCCCACGGTCCTCCGCTCATCGTTATACATAAATTGTAGGGTACGCTGCGCGTACCAAAGCCGTGCCCTGGCGGCTCGGTTGGCACATGAACATTGCGGGGTTACCATGGTACGCACAGCGTACCCTACGCGGATCGCCTAGCGCTAGGTGATCCGCGAGTGTTAAGTGACAATAAATGGTATTGAGGTTTCGATGGTTAAGATTGCGAAAAGGTAATTTTTGACTTATGTATAACGATGAGCGGTCCTCCGTGGGAACCCATACCTTGGCTACCGCAACAAGATCGGTATGCATTCCCACGCTGGAGCAGTGGGAACGAGGAACTTTGTATTGACAACAACTACACACGACACTACCATTTGTCTATCTATTGTAACCACATAAGGAGATCGATATGCGCGCAGCTTCTATCAATCTACGTGCCTTGCCGGAACAGCGAGATCTCATTGATCATGCAGCCAATCTACTAGGCAAAAACCGTTCGGACTTCATGCTGGAAGCTGCTTGTGAACGTGCCCAGTCGGTTTTACTTGACCAAGTCTTTTTCGGCCTGGATACGGATCAATTTCAAAAGTTCACTGCAATGCTAGACGCGCCGCCGAAGCCAAATGTCGGCCTGGAGCGACTGATGGCGGTTAATCCGCCTTGGAAAAATAATAAAGAATGAACTTGACGCTATCCGCACCTCAACCGCTTGCGCCCACACACCTATTGAATGATTTCGAGTGCGGTGAGCATACACTGGATGACTGGCTCAAACGCCGAGCGATGAGCAACCAACTCAGCGGAGCCAGTAGAACGTTTGTGGTCCTTGATGAAAGTGAGCGAGTATGGGGTTACTACACCATGGCTGCTGGCGCGATATCCCACCAATTGGCTACGAGTGCAATTCGCCGCAATATGCCTGATCCCGTTCCGGTCATGGTGCTTGGCAGGTTGGCCGTAGATCGCCGGGCGCAGGGTATAAAGGTGGGCGCAGCCATGCTTCAAGACGCCGTAAAACGTGCGCTTGTCGTATCACAAAATACAGGAGTTCGCGCATTGCTCGTCCATGCCCTCAATGATCGTGCGAAGCAGTTCTACGAGCATTACGGTTTTCAGGAGTCGCCGCAGCATACTATGAATTTGATGCTACGTTTGAATAGCTATGCAATTTCTTAACGGACCTTTCGAAAAAAGGGGTCACCACCAAATAGCCGAATAAAACAATTTGCTATGGATGTAAATCGATAAATATATTGGTTTTTCATCGTTCCTACGCTCTGCGTGGGAATGCATCCGGGGACGCTCTGCGTTCCCAAAGGTCGATAATCCAGACAAGAGCAACGCTACACTCTCTACAGTTTCTCAATCCAATTGCCCGCCGCAGTCGACGCAGAGCGTCTAAAGCGGCATTCCCACGCAGAGCATGGGAACGATCGTTTCGTGGGATACCTCAGAACCCCTTTTTGACCCTCTTAATGCGGCGGAAACAAGGAAACTCAGAATTATTGGCTAAGCTGATTATTCATTATCCGCTTTGTTTCGCCCTATCCTCTAATAGGAATTTACGTAATTCACGCTCACTGCGCATCACATAGAGAATATAAACAGTAGTTTTCTGTACACGATAAAATATTCGGCAAGGGCCTACTATTAACTCTCGATAGTTTGTATCTTGTAGTTCCGGGGGACGCCGACCGGATTCCGGGAAATTTTTAAGACGTCGTGTGGTTTTGAAGATTTCTTTGACTAACTTCTTAGCGGCACCCGGTTTATCTATAGCAATGTACTCTGCAACCTCATCGATATCGTTTAGTGCAGGCTCAGTCCATTTTATTTGAGCCATTTGCTCATTTTCTCTTCTGCTTCCGATTCTGAGTATATTCGTCCTTCTAAAACTGCTTTTTCGCCTCTTGCTATACCCTCCAGGATTCGCATCCTATTCTGGATTCGTTCAAAGTCTTCAAAGTCGACAAGATAAGCAGACGGCTTGCCATGCTCGGTAATGAGTACAGGCTCTTTGGATTCGCGCAAGTCGGCAAGAATCCGAGTGGCGTGACGTTTTAGTGTGGTTACAAGTTCAGTCTTCATAAAAGTGATACTATTCTGTCACTTGGCATTTTGCAAACTTGGATTCAAGTCATAAGCGCAATCGTAGTAGGCATGAGAATTTTTTCTGATTCCCTCGATCCTCCGTCAAAACCCATACCTTGGCTACAGCAACAAGATCGGTATGCATTCCCACGCTGGAGCAGTGGGAACGAGGAAAATGTCATAGCCTTCGTGACCTCGATACCTTAATGTTATTACCCAGCTTTTCTGGTTCCCACGGTCCTCCGTGGGAACCCATACCTTGGCTGCCGCAACAAGATCGGTATGCATTCCCACGCTGGAGCGGTGGGAACGAGGAAAATGTCATAGCCTTCGTGACCTCGATACCTTAATGTTATTACCCAGCTTCTCAACCTCGAAATCGCGATCAGGGGATCGCTCCCACAGAGCATCCGGCCCCGCCCGGGATCAAACCCAACATTTCAACTAAAACCGCTCATGATCCTTTTTGTACTCGGGATGATAAGGCCCCGCCGGCAACCCTTTCGGAGGCGCAAAGGCCATGAAATTGGCTTGCCTCGCCAACGGTAGATAATCGGTAACCAATGCATTGATCGCGGCCGCTACCATCATCGCTATCGGATGACCACCGCCGCCGGAATCGTGCGTGTAAGTCTGTTGGTTTTCCCACAAAACCAAGCCCGTTTTGGTATCTTTCAGAACGTATTCCATCGTGACCACGACCGACGAGGCCACCACCAAATATTTAGTACTCCAATCTTTGATCGTGACGAACAAGACCGCATCGGCGCCGAACAACTCAAAAAACCGGTCCACCGGCATTTGATGAATATGCCCGGCTTCCACGAGACCGAAATCGCGCAGAATCATATCCGTCAGATAAACCGGAAAAACATAATAGCCCCGCTCCGCCAAAGGCCGGCTTATGGTGCTGATAAAAACCGATTGCGCAGTAACCTCGGGAGACTCGTTAACGACCGGCACGACTAAAATCGACCTCGGCTGATGCGCATAAAACGTATCGAGATCGAGCCGTTGACGCGGCGCGCAACCGGCCATAAGCCATGCCGTTAAAATAATCGCACCCCATTTCATCGCTCTTCTCCGGCTAATTCCTCAGTTGGCAAATCCGCCGCACCCGACTTATCTTGCTGTTCGATCCGTTCTATCAATTTATTCATCAAGGCCGTGGATTCAGGATAAAGCCCGCGTTCACGGCGAAAATAGTCGATTGCGCCCGCCTTGTCTCCGCGTTGATACAACACAAAACCATAATCCGCATATAAGCCCGGCGGCACAGGCATGCGATTAGCCTCCGCCTCGGTCATCGATTGCCGTAAATAAGCTTCGACTTGTTCGCCGCTGTTTTCGACATAACGATCATAAAGCCCGTCTTCATAAGCCCCCCAATAATACAATCCCTGAGGAGCGCAGCCGGCCAAAACAAAGACCGACATCACGCACCAACCAACAACCCGTAATAAAGACATGGTTAACGAGGCCGGCTTTGGCGCCGTGCATCCAGCGTCGAAACCACATTATTGATCATATTGACAATCGCGGCATCGATAGCCTTGCCTTCCAGAGTCGAATCGAATCCGGCCGTGCCGCCGAAACCCAAAGTACTGGTGGCCGACATCGTCGCATCGCCGCTGCCTTCTTGGCTGTAAAACACTTGACCGGTTTTCGGATCGACCAAACGCAATACGACACGAGCGCGAGCCCGCTGGGTTTTTTCTTTACCCAATAACCAAACGCCGCCGGTGGTGTCGCGCCCTAATTCCACGACCGATCCCATGATCAAGGCATCGACCCCGAGCAAATTTTGCTTGAACTGCTGTTCTGTCGCGCCCATCAACTCAGCCTCCGACTTGAGCCTTCCGATGTCTTGTCTTTCCACGACATTGAAACGCTGCGTCGCCATCAAATGCCGCGACAACATATCCGCGGCTTGCTTGCCGATCCTATCGCCGGAAGCGTCTGTAAACAAACCGCTGCCGTAAATCGATTCATTGGTAAAACGGGACACGGCAATGGTCATCCGTTCTTCCGGCGCCAATGGAGCAATCACGACTTGCGGCCCCTTGTCGGCGACATCTTCACTAATACCGCGACTGACACAGGCAGCCAAACTCACCGCCGACAATGCAACTGCATATATAACAATTTTTTTCATCAATTTACGCGAGAGCCCCGGAACTTCAGCCGGTTGGGATAGCACCCGCCCTCAGGCGGCCTGTCTCGCTTTCTCCTTTGGATTCAATGCTATCTTCATTTCAAATAATCGTATTCGCGCAACCCGAAACGCGTGCTTTTAAAAATAAAAAGTCATCAAATCAAATTTACCGGATAGTTGGCAAACATCCGATCAGCACTGATGAAATGCATTTGCTCTTTGACGCTTTGAGCGATCAATAGGCGGTCGAATGGGTCTCGATGCGGGGATGGTAAATGACCAAGAGCCTTGATATGCTCCAATTCGATAGGGAGTAATTGCAATCCATTGTAACTTTGTTGAGTGTTAATCAGGGTTTGCAAACTTTCGCTAAGCTCAAGCTTCCCGAGTTGTTGTTTGATCTGGATTTCCCAGGCGGATACCAGACTAAGAAACAGAGCATTATTTTCGTCCTGACAGGCATTCAATGCCGCGTGGGACAGATTTTCCGGCGTATCGTTCAGCCAAAGAAAAACATGAGTATCTAGCAACAGGTTCATACGTCATTGCCCAACCAGAAGTCGTCCGGCAATTCGTTTTCGAAATCCTCGCTGATTTTTATTTTGCCGCGAAATTGTCCAAACACCCGCTTTTTCTTTGGCTGTGGCTCGGTAACATCCTCCAGCAATACAATTACCTTAGCTTTACCTGCTCTAATTGAATCCGGCAATTGTAAATGGATTTGATGCTTTTCGTTAATTTCAGTTGATAGTTCTAAAGCCTGCATAGTCATGTGCTCATATTTTGATTGCGTCCAGTCTATTCTTTCTGCATAAAATAGTTTCAATATCTCAAACAGGTCATCGGTCTAATCAAATATTATAGCCTGCTTTATGTGGCAGTCGAAAAGAAGCGGTGATTGACCAGGCATTACATAGCGCCCCCAAGTGGATTTAGTACGCTGGGAGAAGACGAATATCCCGTATACGGTAAGAAAAAAGCGCCAAGAATTTTTTAAATAAGGAAAGCCAAAAAGCGGCGAAAATAATAACGGACTAAATCATTTTCGACAGACTAGGGTTATCCTAAAAAGAGCAGTTGAGAGCCTCAAACTCCCGTTCGCCCTGAGCCCTTCGGCTACGCTCAGGAGAGCCCTGTCGAAGGGTGAACGGGAGTTTGAGGCTTCACCAGGTCGGTGAAAGTGTTGTAGACCGTTCATGCTTCGACTTTACTCAGCACGAACGGTCTACAACACATGCCAACTGCTCTTTCTAGGGTTATGCTTATCTGGTGCCCTTTGTAGAATCGGAAGATGAGATTTTTTTGAAAACAATCATTCCGAGCAGGAAAGCAACCAAAGCTTATTTGGGAGGTCCGAAATGAACAGACTGGATAAAAAAGAGCAAGAAATTCTGGATGCATTCGATGCTGGCGAGTTGCAGCGAACTCCAGATTTTGAAGAACAGAAAGCGCGGCATCAGCAATACGCAGAAGCCATGTTCAAGAAAGATGCCCGTATCAACATCAGGCTTTCATCGAAGGATCTTCGTGGACTCCAGAAGAAAGCCCTGGCGGAAGGCATCCCTTACCAGACGCTTGTTGCCAGCATCCTCCACAAATATGTAGAAGGTCGTTTGCATGAAGATCGGTAGGAGGTAATTCATGCGCAACATTGACCCTGTAACACCCGGCGAGTTATTGAAAGAACAGTTTCTTGAGCCCATGGATATTTCTCAAAACCGCCTAGCAAAAGAAATTGGAGTCCCTGTGCAGCGAATCAGTCAAATTATTGCTGGAAAGCGTTCGATAACCGCAGATACTGAACTACGACTCTGCCGTTTCTTTGGCTTGTCCAACGGGTATTGGCTGCGGGCTCAGGCAAGCTATGATACCGAAATTACGGAAGATGCTCTTGAGGTCCAGTTAAAAAACATTCGTCCTTGGAATTCCGGGCCACCGATAAGATACGGGACATAACCAACGGTTGCACAGCGACAGCTATTAATCCTAAGCTTTGGCCGTAATAGTAACAAATATCAATTAAACCGCTTCCCACTCAAAATGAACAATATTTCGCTCAGATTTATCAAACTCGATACCGATTAACATCACCTGAAACTCACCGGTAGCGTATTTTTGCCAATATTTTCTTGCCTTGATCTGCGCCAATGCTCGCCCCGACTCGCGCTTTCCCTCCAGTACTTTAAATTCAATAATAAAAATCTTTTCAGCCAACTTGACGGTCAAATCGACCCTACCCTGGTTGGTCATATCTTCCGCGATCACATTCAACCCCAAGGCCGCCAGACAACAATAAACGATAGACGCATAATAACCCTCATATCGAGCCAATTGATTTTGTCGATACCAATCATGAGGAATCGCGGCAAACAAAGCAGTCAAAGCCTGTTGCAATTGTTCCGGATCGGCCTGCTCCAAAGCCTTATAAATGCGCATCTGCTGACGCGTCGCCTGCCCGGATTGCACCAACTCCCGCAATAAATGACTATTCAGACCTGCCTTGACCTCGCGGTTTGGATAAGTCAAGTGATAAAAACGCTCCCCGCCCAAATCCTCCACCCGTTCAATCGTCAAATAGCCGGTCTGAAACAACAGGTTTTCAAGCGTAATGTCATCGATATCAAAACGGCTGAGCATCGCCTCATCGACAACCACATTCTCTAAATCGGGAATGGCATATTGCCGCTCTCTAACCAAACGAATCAAAAAATCCGGGCTACCGCTCTCGAACCAATAATTCTTGAACAAACGCTGTTCCAGATACAGCAACACATCAAACGGGTTATAGACCCTCTCACCCAAAAAGTTATAACCGTTATACCACTCGGCCAACTGACTGAAATCCACGCCGGACAAACGTTCGCTAAACACCGATTGAATTTCCGCCAAGGTATAGCCGCATAATGTGGCATAGCGGCCATCCAACGAAATATCCCGTAAATTGTTCAAGCCACTAAACAAACTGACTTTGCTGAATCTACTAACTCCGGTGAGCAACGCGAACTTGATAAAAGCATCCCTGTCTTTAATTACCGAATAAATGTTGCGCAAGCCTTCCCTAATCGCAACAGCCCGCGCCGAATGCTCAATATTGTCCAAAATCGGCTTGTCGTATTCATCGACCAACACAACGACCCGCTGTTGAAATTGATCCGCCAGCTTTTTGATCAACTCGGCAAAACGATTCGCCAAATCATCATGATGTAAATCAACCCGATAGAACTCAGCCGTCTCGTCTAAAATAGCCCGAAAACGTTCATCCAACATAGCAGCGGAATTCACGACACCTCCGCCGAAACTGATATGGATCACCGGATATTTCACCGACCAATCCCAATGATTCTGCAAAAATAAACCGTCAAATAGCGCTTTCTCACCGGCAAAGAGCGATTTCAGCGTGCTAACCAATAACGACTTGCCGAATCTACGCGGGCGCGCCAAAAAATAATATTTGCCCGAATCAATCAGCTCAGCAATCAGGGCCGTTTTATCGACATAATAATAATTGCCCTCGATCAGTTCCGAGAACGTTTGAATACCGATTGGCAGCTTTTTCATGGTATGGGTAAGGAGGTTTGAAATACGTTTACACTCAATCACTTGCCGCTTGCTTGCTTAAAAACTCAAGCATCTCTTCGTTATGCACCCGTGCGTAAATCGCCTCGACCGGCAAAGTGAGATCAATGGATTCAAAAGTAATTTCATCCCCCAAAAAGTAATGCCTTGGCAGCCATGACTCATTCCGGCGAATGACCTGGATATCGACAAAATCCTGCTCGATCAACACATACTCTTGCAAGCTCGGAATATCGATGTAGGAAAGCAATTTAACCGTTTCATCCATCTTGCGTGTTGCCTTGGACAACACCTCGACAATGATGATCGGCGACTGCACGTAATAAGGCTGGGATTCATCGAAATGGCAATCGACACTGACATCGGGATAAAAAAAATTCGAACCTGCTTTGACTTTCATATCCGACCCGAAAGGTTCGCAAGGCAAACCCTCCAAATGATTGCCGAACTTTCTACAAACATTCCCAGCAATTCGCTCATGGTTTGCGCTGGCGCCGGCCATTGCGTAAACGCAGCCATCAATCAGCTCGTGTTTTACATCGCCTATTAGCTCGCCTTGCAAATAGTCGTCTTCGGTAATTAAACCTGTATGTTTTGGTATTAACATACAATGCCAGTCCCAAGCATATCGACCTAAGTCATTAAAGTGAAAAGAAAATTCCACCGGTCAAACATAATAGTATATTTTCCAATTGGAAAGTGGCCACAAAGACATGTTTCGGGTTCCTCTGCTCCGTAAATCACGTTCAGCTTCCATTCGAGTTTTGCCATGTCCCAGACATTGGATTGAGATCGCTTGAGTATCTCTTCTGTCAGCTTGTATTCGAACATGCTCGCTCCTTGACGGCTAACGCCGAGCTTTGCGGCAAATGTGGAGCGAGCAGCGGAAAATTTGCCGCAAAGCAGCGCCTTGTTATGTTTTTATTCGTGCATCGCGTCAATAATTGCTTTGGGGTTATGCTTAACTACCTTAAGCAATACTCGCGCAGGACCTCTAGGCACACGCAACCCTTGCTCCCAGTGACGCAATGTGCCAAGAGAAATACCGAACGCAGCGCAAAATTTTTGCTGTGTCATGCCTGTAGTTTCTCGGATGGCTTTGACGTCAATAGGCTCCGGTTTATGCTCAACAACCTTTGTTGATTTACCTTTTGCGTGATCAATTGCATCACTAAGGCCAGCAAATATTTCAGTGAATGCCTTGCCCATTTTTACGCCTCCAATAGGTTACTAACTCTTTTACTGCCTTCGACAAAATGTTCCTCTCTTCAGCAGTGATGTTTGCCTTTTCGTTTTTAGCGAAAACAGCCAATAGATAAAGTGGCATCATGTCGCTATGAAAATAATAGATAACCCTGACGCCTCCGCTTTTGCCTTTGTCTGCCTTTGCCCATCTGAGCTTTCTAATGCCCCGGTTCCTTGAATTAAATCTCCGGCACTCGGATGTTCCGACAAATATGCAATCAACTCATCCTTTTCTTCCTTAGAAAGTAACTTATTGATTTTGCTTTGAAATGTCTCGGTTTCGGCAACGGTAATCATGCCTTAAGAATATACTCCATTGGAGTGCTTTGCAAGATAGTGACTAAGTGTTTGATTTGAAGACATAACTACAATTAGATATCCCAATAGACACAAAAAAACAGGACAACAGGTCTAGATGAGTAGCGTTGTTTGCTACTCATCATGGTAGAACAGCGATCTACCCGACTGCCCCTTCACAAATCCAAATAACTGGGGTCAGGTACTGAGGTATCCCCACGAAATAGCCAAATAAAACAATTTGCTATGGCTGAAAATTGATAGATTTATGATTTTTTATCGTTCCTACGCTCTGCGTCACTGCCATTAAGTTAAGGATTTTTCCGTTCGCCCTGAGCCTGTCGAAGGGTGAATGGAAAAATCCTGGGTCGATAAGTTAAGCCGTCCATGGTTCGACAGGCTCACCACGAACGGCTTAACTTAATGGCAGTGCACCTAGCGTTAGGTGAGGGACGACGAAGGCGTCGCTCCCACAAGGGGCTGGATGCTCTGTGGGAGCGATCCCCAGATCGCGATCTCGGAACCACTGATATCCAATATCCGCAGATTTATCAAACAGCACCGTTTCCAGTTATACAATGACCTCTGTTTAGCAAATTTACCGATATTTGTGTATAACGAAGAGCGCAGATCATGGGAACGAGCGTTTTGTGGGGATATATCAGGGTCAGGTACCAATTAAACGCAGGCCAATTCAGTATCATTTAGCTCGTGTTTTACATCGTTAATTAGCTCGCCTTGCAAGCAGTCTTCTTCGGTAATTAATTCTGTAACTTTCGGCTGTAACATGGCATATTTTTTTAGAATAGCGATTTTTTTCGTTTTTTAAAACATAATGGCCGGCTCTGCGGCAGGCAAAAATAAAGGCCGTTTTTTGGCCGGAGCTATTGTCTGTCCGACAGAAGCCGATTGTTAACAGTTCACTGCCACTCAATCTTAAGATCCTTATGTGACTGGGCGCAGTCACGCAGATAGAGGTTGATAAGGCTCTGATACGGTAGGTCTTTTTCCTCCGCAAGATTCTTGAACTACGCCACCGTATCTTCATCCAACCGGATCGTAACCTGCTTCTTGAGCTTCTTGGCATATGGATTTTTAACGGAGTCGGAAAAGTCGTAATTATCACGCATGTCCTGTACCCTTCATAAGTTTTTCGTTCTCGCCTATTCGCCTTACGGGCAGAGATAATTCGGATAACCTCACCATCTCTTATGCAGTGGCACACCACCAGCAAGCGAGAATGTATGCTAGTGCCGAGGAGAATGAACCAGTCCTCCTCTTCAGAATGGTCGGGGTCAGCTATAAGACGTGCGAACTCTCATCTGTAAAGGCAGTTTTGGCCTCCTGGAACGAGACGTCGTGCTTCTTGCGATTAGCGGCATCCTTACGAGGATCCCAACCAAAAGAATAATGGCTCATCATTACATTTAGGTTGTTCCGCCAACAAGGTTTCAACACCAAAGTCCTTAAGCGCTTGGCCGATGATTTCCAGATTGCGAATCACTGCATCCTGAGTTTTTCTATCGGCCAAAAACCCAGTTAAATCGTAGCCTTCGATATAAGACCGAATTAACTCGATGCTTTCCAATGCCGCAGCAATGAAGATAAATCGATCTTTCATAACGCTACAGCTTCTTGCAAAACCCGCTGGCGTAAGTATTTGTTCAATGCGCGCTCGCTGACTATATCGACCTTGCGGCCCAGTGTCGTCGATAGCGCATCAATCAGGCCAACCTGATCCAATAGAGTTGAGCCAGGCAGAAAATCGACCAATAAATCAATGTCGCTGTCATCATGCGCTTCGCCGCGTACCACGGAGCCAAACACGCGGATGTTGGTTGCGTGGTAATGCTTGGCAATTTCCAGAATACTGGCTTTTTGCTGCTGTAACAATTCATATAATTCAGTCAAGTCATATCCTCTTGGTTATGACGGTTTGCTGGTGCAAAACCATCTTACAGCGTTAGGCATGGCAATTAAAGTCCACGATAAAAGACGGAATGCCTAGAGGCGAGTAGCCACGAAGGGTACACAAAACCAAAAGAAACCAAATGGCCGCAAACGTGATACCAACCCAAATAGATATGCGACTAACTGAATAGCGGCGCATGATTAAACTTTCAATTCTACCGCTGATTCCTCGCTTGCTGAGCCGCCCCTTTACGGTGTTGTTGTACCTGCAATCGTCTTCGTGAAATAAATTGGGTTCAAATTCAGAGAGCTTGGCCTGCCAATACTTTGCACCAGAAGCCATACCAACTTGAAATAACGAAATGGAAAAGCCTGCGACACAACCCAAAAAACTTACCACGGCTATTGAGTGGGCGGACTGAATAACCCCAGCAAGCAACACCCCTTGAAATATCATAAAAAAATTGTTTCGTTGAGCGAGTTGAGTAATCTCAAACTCACGCATTTGCAGTGCAACCTCAAAATCACTTCTTTTTTCAGTCATGTCATATCCAATTCAGAGGTAAGTATTCGGTCCCCCTCTTTGAAAAAGACGACTGTACGGATGCAGGAGGTAGGGCAACGCAGGAGCAGTTGCCGAGGAGCTAGGGGAGATTTTTAAAATAAATCCCCCTCAATCCCCTTTTTCAAAGGGGGATGCCAACAATACGCCTGGATTGCGGTAATTTGCCAACGGGGTCTGAATACTTACGATCTTTCAGGCTAGAAACGGTTTCTTTATTTTGATCCTACCTTTTATTTACTTGGAAGCCCTAACCTGAGAATTTAGCATAAAATATAGACCTGACCCCTGCCCCCGTCGCTATGCATATGATTTACAACGAATCAACTTCGAAGCCAGCGATTGCGCCTCAGATATCGGGAGCGATTTTTCTGCCACTTCCTCTCCATGGTAGATGCGATCGCGAATACGCTTCACCACCTTGAAATTTTCAACATCGGAATCGCACACATCGCTCCACCGCAATATCGAACACCACATGAATCTCTGAGTGAGATTCTTTGCTTCCTTTTGTCGATCGATGTAGAACGCAGCAGCAGAATCAGCAATCCGAGCCGGAAGGACATGAAGCTTTGTTAAGGCAACGGCGTAGTCAAGTTCTTTGAATGTTTGGTGTGTGTGAATTTCAATAACCAAGAACAGATATAGGAATTTTTTTAAACGATCTTTTTCTTTAGTGGCAAGACCAAAGAAATAGCCGACTTTTGGATGGATTGAGTGCGACAATTGGAGCGCAGAACTTATCTTTTTTGACGCGCTCGCGGTATCAATTGGGCTTGATACATAAGCTTCCCCCGAGAACTCAAACCGTAAATCTCGCAGCCTCTTATCGAGATTTGTGTCTGCATAGACCTCTCTGGCAACCGGAACAAAAACAACAGGCCTCTGCTCGCTCGATAGCAATGCACTTAAAGCAGTGACCACTACTGCTGTTCTTACGTTCTCGAGTTTCTGAAGGGACTCTTTGGCCTCTGTGAAGCAATCGTGAGTAATTATTTCCTCGTTCTCTTGTTTCCAATAGCCATTACTACATGTCACTTGCTCTGGGGATTCTGTGAGAACGATCATATAAGGAGGGGAGGTTTTTGTTTCTGTTTTCCATTTATCTTCATCATCGGTGAAATCATCGCCAGCCAAAATTCGACATATCTCATTTACGCTATTACCAAGTGATAAAGAGACCTCGTTATCCGTGTTCTTCAGGGATGAGGAATCAAGCGGAGCCTTCTTGTCGGAAACAATACCTCGCGCCTCATACACATTAAGCGACCGGAAGCGCGCCTCGATTGTACGATCGGCGGGTATTTTCTCAAACCCCATTCTCTCAAGAGCATAATTGGTCAATCCCATATGCTTAGTCGCCCATTCCTTTTACACATAACGCAAAAGCTAACCCGCGTAGCGAAGCGGAGTCGGGTTGAGCGGTGGGTTATACATTTTTAAATTTAACGAGGTAAACAACATGAGTATTAAAAAATTTAAAAAAGATATTGCAAAATTCAAGAAAGAAACTAGAGCTAACAGAATTAGTTTTAACGCCTATACGAAGCTAATTCGTCAGTTAAAACTTGAACCTGCGCTTTTAACCTAAAAAGTTCATCTTTGAGGACATCTATCATGTACTGCTTATTCTTTGAATCTTCTATTACCGTTTCAGAAAACTCAGAAAATTTTTCAACCCACGACTCGAGGGTTTTTAAGCGTTGCTCTGTAAGCATGTTCTTTCCTATGGCTGAAATGTATAATGGCCGAGTTGACAGGCGATTTTGCCTGATAATGGATACGGAGTATCGGGTTATCAGGCATAAATCGTCCTGTCGAACGATTGGTTCTCAGGGAGCGTAGCGGACTGAGGGCCAATTGTTCGACAGGTTTCCTGTGAACTCGGCCATTCTCAGGGTGCGTAGCGCAGCGGAGCACCCTGAGAACGCCATGCTCAGCTGCCATTTGCCGCGGTACTTTTTTGGGGGAAAATAGCGAAGCGACCCCCAAAAAAGTACCGCGGCAAATGGTCAGCTGGAGCTAATTGTTAGGCATGTTATTGCCCCTGAATAACTTTACAATGTAGTAGCACATTGAAATAACCAGGTTTCTACCGAAACGAACGTACTCTTGTTCAGTAAACCCCAAAGGCACATGTGCTCCATCGCTTATGAGCGTATAAATCGATGAAATAGCTGACTCATCTTTTTTATTTATAAAATCAACTTCAGATAAATATCCTAGCGACCTGCCCCAAGCCTTAGCGCCCTCCATACGTTCCATTCCTTTACTCAAGGCAATAGACCTAATTAGAGTTTCTAAAGCAACCCTTGAATGGGATAAACACGCGTTGAAATCCGGTTCGGTTTTTAAAAACGACTGCGCTGACAAATTAATGTGCTTTATTACATTTCCTGACTCAGATAAATAAGATTCTTTTAGCTCTCTATCTAAGTCGTCTTCCAGAGGTGCATACCCTTCAATAGTAGGTTCAATATTTATTATTTTTCTTTCTGAAACTCTATAACCGTCAAGAATCAAACACTTTTCTAATTCTTCCCATCTCTCATCAAACCTATACTTTGGGCTAACTTTGCTACGTAAATCGCCTTTTGTACATACAACTTCGTTCATAAGCTCGCCAATCATATCTCCATTGGCTTGCATCAATGATTGGCTTATTTCAATTTGGGAGTCCCTATAATAGTCAATTCCATATTTCCCAAATATCAAATACAAATCATCACCACTAAACAATGATAAGAATTGGCTTAAGGATAGCTTTGATCTTTTCCCAATCTCCACGATAACTCTCTCTTATGCCTAACTATTGATTATTAAGCAAATCTGCTCGATAAGTTGATATTGACGATCTTTTCAGGCACTTTTGCCCTGATAACACCCAAACCAGGCATATTTGCCTTAATAACTTGATATTAGACATAAATTCAGGCAAATTTGCCTATATAATAAATTCGCCTCACTATAGCCGCTAACAATTTTATGTCAAGCTCAAAATCGCCGACCTTGTTGGAAGATGTTCGCCGCGTCATGCGGCTCAAGCATTATTCGTTACATACCGAACACTCGAAAATAACTGGGGTCAGCTACAAATTAAACGCAGGCCAATTCAGTATCATTCAACTCGTACCTGACCCCAGTTATTCTTTTTGGGCTTCATGGATTGTTATCCCTCAACACAAATCAGGCATCTGCCAGGTCATCCGAATCGATCACGCCTTTGAAACGCGCAAAGGTTCGCATCTCTTCTGTCGCCCGCATGGGCTGATAATCCGGATTGTTCGCGATCAACTCATACTCGCCTTGGCCTAATTTTCGAACATATCTCAATAAATACTGATCATCGCCTGATACATCCTGTCTTTCAATTGCAACGATTTGATGACTAATACTTCCCGCACGGTCGGGCGTGATCGCCTCGAGCAGAAGAAAATCGCCGTCCTTGATCGGATTTTTTCCGCCATCCATCGAATGGCCTGTTGCGCGGGCAATGAAATGCCGTTCCGAATCCAATCGACCATAGTGTTCCGGCAAAGCGACCTTATGAACACTATCTTCATCATGTTGGCTGGTTTTGAAAAATCCGCATGCGATTTTTAAATCCTGAAAGTAAGGTATTCTTTGTTTTCTGACGCTGTTAATGTCGATAACATCCGCTTTCGGGCTACGTTGTACCGGTGGCACTTTTCGTAGTCTTTCTTCGTATTGCATGTAACGATAGTCGATCAGCTCCCCGATCAATGCAAAAAAGATGTCGATTTCGTTCTCCGGAACATCGCCAATAAATTGAAATCGCTCGACATCAATTTTAAAAAAAGCTTGATCGGTCGCCTTATTCCCGCCCGTCCACGCTTTGATGGGATTGGATTTCCAGTAAGTGCGCCAGCGGTTGACTGCCCTGCCCTCTAATCGATCGACTGCCCTAAACTCATCGGGCAAGTCGGCAAGCAAGGCACGACGACGCTGGATGATGCCGAAACAATGCATGGACAAATCCTTGATATCGATTGACTGTCGAAAACCGTCGAGCTCCAAGAGCGCTTCCAAAAGGACGATTTTGTAGGATTTGGTCAGGTTGGTGACTTCAATTTCTTTGAAGAAACCTTCAAAACGGCTCAAGCATTCGCTTTCATCTACCGAAAGGTCCTGCTCGGAAACAATAAAATTCAGCCACTGACCATATTGTTGACGAATGACTTGAACCTCGCCGCCCGCGTTATAAAACTCCGCCAATGTTGGCCGGCGATCTTTCGATGCCTTCAACGAACGATAAATCTCCTCTTGGGTATCGATATTCGTCGCGATTAATTTTGCAAGAAAATCGATGGCTTGAAGATCAAAGTTCACATAACAGCCGTCGGGCAGCTTGAGCGTGTTTGATTGAATTTGCTTGATGAACTCGCTACGTTCACGTTTGGAGACGCCCACATTGAAAAGCGCTTCGGGCTTGCGAAAAAAACTCAGGTGATTTCCGATAAAATCCAACACGACCAAGCTATCTTTCAGAAGATGTCTTCGTAATCCGCGCCCTAATTGTTGAAGAAAAATAATTTTCGATTCGGTCGGCCTTAGCAATAAAACGGTATCGATGAGCGGTAAATCAATACCCTCATTGAACAGATCGACCGAAAATATGATATCGATTTCAGCATTTTCTAATTTCGATAAGGCATCGTTTCGCCGAATGGAAGAGTCACTGTGCACAGATACCGCTTTATAACCCTGCTGTCGAAAGAAATCGGCCATATAATCCGCGTGTTTTTTCGAGACACAAAACGCCAGCGTCCTGACTTGTTTCAACTCCTCCCAGCGTTTGAGTGCATGTTTGGCTCGTGCCTGGGTAGCCAGCTTATTCTGTAGTTGCTCCGGGTCAAATTTGCCGTTGCGCCAGGGTATGCTTTGGTAATCGACTTCCTGATCGGCAATCCCGTAATAATTAAACGGACTTAATAGGCCTGAATTAATACCGTCGAACATATCGCGGCGATAAACCAAGTTATCATCACAAAGCGAAAAAATGTCCGCCTGATCGGTGCGCTCCGGCGTCGCCGTCAAGCCCAATAAAAAACGGGCTTGAAGTGGTTGAGTAATTGCCGATAAGTGCGAGCGGATGCATGATGAAATTCATCGACGACGATGTAATCGAAATGATCCGGCGCGAATTTGTTTAAGTGATGCTGTTTGCCCAAGGTTTGGATCGAAGCAAACAGCATATCGGCGTCCAGTTGATGATCCTGCCCGGTAAATTTCGCGACCTTGGCTTTAGAGCGAATACAGACAAAGGTATATTCGGCTTGAATCAGTATTTCTTCTCGGTGCGCGACAAACAACACTTTCTCGCTATTCAATTGCAGGCTATCGAACGCGGCTAGCCAGGTTTTTCCCAGTCCTGTCGCCATAACGACCAAGCCGCGTCGATAACCCATTTCACGAGAATGCTTTAGCGCTTTTAGCGCTTCTTCTTGAATGGCATTGGGTTCCGGCGGGAGTGTCGTTTCTTCTTTTTCCAATTCCGGAAAAAGAACGATAGGCCGATTTTCGAATCTTTGCTGATAAACCTCTATCCAATGATTCGACAATCGCTTTGTACTGGAATGAGTATAAATATGTTCAAATTTACGACATATTTCATCAAACCTGGCCGTATTTTCTTCAAGTGCCACTCTGAGATTCCATTCCAATCCATGCTTCAATGCGGAACTCGAAATATTACTGGAGCCGACATAGGCATGACCGCCGCTCTTACCTTGCTCACTCGAAAAGGCAAAGATATAGGCTTTCATATGAAAGCTTTGACCATTGTGCGTTTCGAATACCCGGACATCGGCGCCGGATTCTTGCAACAAAAGTAAATGACGCAAAGCAACCGGTTCCGTAACGCATAGATAGTCCCCGGTTAAAATGCGAATATCAACGCCCCGTTCAAGCGCATCGATCAAGGCGTCAAGGATCAATCGTAGACCGCTTTGCCGAATGAAAGACACCGTGATATCGATCCTGTTGGCAGAATTGATATCGTTCTTTAGCTTAGGCAGAAAAGGATCGTCGCCCCCCGTGATCAAATGTTGAATTACATTAGACGTCATTGTCCGCTTGTTTTTTTGCGTATAAATTGAGCCAAGTCTGGAGTCCGCCTCTTAGCGGTTTTGATTCGGTAAACAGGTCGATAATTTCTAAATCCGAATGGGCAACTAGCAATTCAGCCAAATCGGCTTCCGTGTAATCATTGAAAAAACGCCCCCGTTCGTCAACTCGTTCGCCGGCTCCAAACTTAAAAGACATATAAGCGATACCGTGCGGTTTCAAAGCCTTTGTTATTTTCAGTATGACGGAGTCCATCTCTGCTTTTGGACAATGCAACAAACTAGCGCAAGCCCAGATACCGTCGAAAGTCTCAAAATATTCAAGCTCTTGAAAATCTAGGACATCAACCGTTATGCCAATAAATTCGCTAGCTAATTTGGCAATGACTTCAGATGCATCGACAGCCGTCACCGAATAACCTCGGTCGATAAAAAAGCGACTGTCACGGCCTGAACCGCAGCCTAAATCTAATATCTGCCCGCCGTCAGGGATGAAATTCAGGAAACGATTTCGATGGTCTGAAACATCTAAATTGGAGGTTTCGGCAACATACTGTTCAGCATTGGCATTATAGAAATCGATTGTTTGCTTTTTATTATTAGTTTGGGGCATGCCGAAGAATGTCTAAATTTCAAATCTTATAATTTTTAATGGCGGCTTTTAATGCTTTCAGAGACAAGCCTACCAGACGTGCTGTGCTTGCAATACTAATTTCTGTCATTGCAATCGCACCCCAGTCTGTTTAGCTATCCGGTAGATCGGTAAATCTATTGACGAGTCGGCTCTGTGCAAAACGATATCTATTTTTTGCTCACCGATTTTTTTGTGGAGCTCCCGTAAAAACTGTAATTTGGCCGTTATTAATTCTTCGGCATTTTGTGTTGGTATTTCGATATACAGATCAATATCGCCGCCTTTGCGTGTATCGTCAACTCTCGTTCCGAATAATCAAACCTGCACCCGAGCCAAAATATTTTTCAGCGGCTTCACAAATAATATGCTTTTGTGTTATGCGCATACATTTAGTGTATTTTTATTTTTTGTACCAGAAATTTTCCCCCGAAATAAACCAATATGCTCGTAATGTTGGCTCGGCCCACTATAATCGAGATTGTGCCGTTTCATAAACCTTGGATTTTTCTCGTTTACCAACAGCGATCACAGTCACAAAAATAATCTCATCATCGACGCGATAAATCAGGCGATAGCCTTTGGAGGCAAGTTTTATTTTATAACAGTTAGGCATACCGGAAAGTGCCGCAGCCGGAACCCTTGGATTTTCAAGCCGTTCAGCCAATTTCTTTTTCAATGGCGCACGAACACTACCATCGAGTTTCTCCCATTCCTGTAGCGCCAGTTCATGGAAACGCAACTCATAAGTCATCAAGGCTTACCTTGATGAATGGGCCTTCTGCACGTTCCTTGACCAACTGTGCATCTTCTAAATCCTCCAAGTACGCCATCAACATTTCATAATGCGCGGCAGGTAGTAAATAGGCTTCAGCCTTGTTGTGGCTTAAAATAGCAACCGCTTCATCTTCTGCTTTTTTCAGGACGTCTGAAAAACTGCGTTTCAATTCGGTTACACTGACCGTCTTGTTACTTAAAATGACATCCATAAGAACTCCATGAATTGTTGGTTTGTTCATTTGTTGCTAATCTTTTAGCACATTAGGGCGCAATAGCGTTAGCGTATTGCGCCGGATGGTTACAGGCCAACATGCTGCGCAATACGGCTAATAACAAATCGGGGCATTCAGGTATTATGCAAAAAGAACAGCGAAGCACCGTGAGAACCGGATAACTCACCACTCAAGCGTCATAATCATCCAACCATGCCTGAAGCCGGGTAGGTCGGGTTAGGCGATAGCCGTAACCCGACCATCAATGGCTATCCTGTCGGGTTACGCTCACGCTAACCCGACCTACATTACTACTTTCTTATTCAAATAAACGACTTAATAGTTCGTCTCGGGTTAGATTAAAATGCGAAGCAACATCGTTCAATATGGCTGATAACACACCCGTTCTCAGCGGATTATGTGCTGGAATTGTTATGTGATGTTCGCCTTTTTCTAATGTCGTTAACCGCATGTGGCTACCTGTTTGCCGCGTTATTTGGTAGCCTAGAACCGCTAATTTTTTAGCGAGTAATATTCCTGTTAGATCTCGCGGCAACTTCATGCTGCAATCACTTCGTCACGGACAAAATGCAAACGAATAATGCTCGGCTTGTCTTCCGACTCGAAGTGACAGGCGACCGCATCTCGAACATTAGCATGCAGTTGTTCTATATCATCCGCCTCGGTATATATTGAACAGCCAAGCGCTTTAGCGATAAAACCGCCCTCCGCGGCTTCTTCTACAACAAAAATTATTTCGTTCATTTGCGCATTATCTCAGTTGTTTTTAATAATAACCCTAGAAAGAGCAGTTGACATGTGTTGTAGACCGTTCGTGCTGAGCCAAGTCGAAGCATGAAGGGTCTACAACACTTTCACCGGACTGGTGAAGCCTCAAACTACCGCTCACCCTTCGACAGGGCTCTCCTGAGCGCAGCCGAAGGGCTCAGGGCGAACGGTAGTTTGAGGCTCTCAGCTACTCTTTTTAGGATAATCGTTTCACGATCATAACCCGAACATCGATAGAGTAACTATTCAGTCCCCGGCAATTATCGTTCCCACGCTCTACCACTGCCATTAAGTTAAGCCATCACAGAGATAAGTAATGCTTGCATTCAGGCTCTAATGTGCCTCAAAAGCTTGCCATCCATGGCACAGGATCCCGCCACAAATCCGTACGGAACGGATTTGCATTTACCCGAAGGGTTCCGGGCAGGATAGCCCGGAGTGAATCCATGGCGGAATGACGGGCTTACCTTAACTTAATGGCAGTTACGCTCTCCCGCTCATCGTTATACATAAGTCAAAAATTACCCTTTTGCAATCTTAGCCAATGAGAGCTCGATACCTTTATTGTCATTTAACACACTCGGCTATCCTTCACCTAGCGCTAGGCGATCCGCGTAGGGTACGCTGTGCTCACCATGGTAACCCGGCAATGTTCATGTGCCAATCGAACCGTCAGGGCACGGCTTTGGCACGCGCAGCGTACCCTACAATTTATACCTTTAACACTTCAAATTTCGGCAGTGCCAGAGGAGGCGCCTGGGTGTCCGGTCGATTTTCGCTCCTGCAAAATCGACATTCACGCCATCCATGGCGCTCATAAAGGCTTTGCCTACATGGACTTATTCACCCAGCACCTAAATAAGCCATGTTTTGAATCATTTCCAATGACCTATGGAATTTAGGTGCTGGATTTAGGTGCTGGGTTCACGGCGTCCTTTAGCGGTCACCCAGGCGCCGAATTTTGATCTACGACGGGTATATGTATAACGATGATCGCTCTGCGTAAGAACGATAGTGGGATACGAATAATTACTCGATAGATACCCTTATTCAAGATGACCACTCCTTTATCAATCGCGCAAGAATAGCCTGTTTCAATGCCTGGCTACCTTGATCCAGCTTCAGTTCCGCTATTTTGGCGTCGGCCTGTTCTTTTAATTCTTCGGTCAAATAGGCCACTTGTTTGTATTCGCCATTTTCGCTCACGATTCGTATCAACGTCGCTTCACTGCCGGCTTCTGCTTTTTGTTGCTCGGCGTGGACGATCGCAAGCTCTTTCAATCTTCCGCTTAATTCGATTAAACGATAAGCGGCTTCGGTGGTGTTGTTTGGCTTCCATTTATCGGGCGGCGCTTTGCCTAAAAATGCGGCGACCGATTCCAACCAAGCCGTATCGGTGTCTTTGTCGTTCTGCAATCGGATGATGAATGCCTTCAAGCCTACGCCATCGATAGTATAGTTTTCCAGGCCGGAATAGCGTTGGGCGAATTCAACTCATAAATGCAACCACCCAGCAAATTATCGGTATTAAGTCCCGCCATTTTATAAAACACTCGTTCCCATGCTCTGCGCGCGAATGCCGCTTTAGACGCTCTGCGTCGACTGCCGTGGGCAATTGGATTAAAAAACTATAGAGAATCTATCGTTGCTCTTGTCGGGATTATCGACCCCCTGGGGACGCAGAGCGTAGGAATGATGTAAGGCATTGGGCCGACATATCGATTTGACGTTGGCTTGACGGCAGTCCGAGTAATTTGTCTTGATGTGTGTGTTGTACCATAATCAGGTATAAATAGGTATAAGCGAGGTGCAGAATGGCTAAAAACACGAGTATTACGTTGGGTGATCATTTTGATGGATTTATTGCTAGTCAAATTAAAAGCGGTAGATTTAGTTCAGCCAGTGAAGTAGTAAGAGCAGGACTTAGGCTGCTTGAAAATAATGAAACAAGATTGCATGCCTTGAGAAAAGCCCTAGATGAAGGCGAGCGAAGCGATATTGCGGATTACAACTACGATACTTTTATGGCCGAACTTGATAAAGAAATGGATGAATGAAGGCATTTGAGTTAACTCAAGCAGCAAAGAAAGATCTTAGGGAAATAGCTAAATTTACTGAAATTCGCTGGGGTCGAAACCAGCGGTATTTGTATCTAAAGCAATTTGACGATGTTTTTCATTTTTTAGCCGACAACCCATCTGTTGGAAAGAAATGCGACCACATAAAAATTGGATATAAAAAGTTCCCGCAAGGAAGCCATATTATATTTTTTCGTGAAGGTACGAATAGCAAGATTACAATAATTCGCGTACTTCATAAAAGCATGGATGTGGAGTCTCAGATTCTAGACACATAAAGGGCGTACCCCTTTGACACCATCCGCTAAAGGCGTTTTTGTTTATCTCGTATCCATTTCCCCCTAACTAAGGTGTCTTTCGAGGCTAGGCACAAAGAGCAAAGAGACCATGTTTATATGGGTACGTTATCAGCGATATACTTCGCGCGGTCATGTTTGCGGCTTTTATGGCAATGCTATTTTGTTCGAGAGCAAGGCGCGAAAACAGGCGCATAGCAAGCTATGTAACTGTTTTCGCAACGCCGCTATCGGACAAAATAGCGCGTTAGCTTACCAGCAAATGTGGCCGCGCGAAGTATAACATTACTTGAAGGGAGAACATGCGAACGTAAAAGCCCTTAACTTAATGGCGGTGGCGAACAATACGCACTTAACAACCTTGAGTACAAAAGCTTCAGAATTTATCAAACAATATATTCTTCGAATCGACGCCGAGATCGGTCAACATATCGACCACGGCATCGATCATCACCGGCGGGCCGCATAGATAATATTCGCAGTCTTCGGGGGCCGGATGGTCTTTTAGATATTCGTCGTACAGAATTTGGTGTATGAAACCTGTAGGTCCCGTCCAGTCGTCTTCGGGTAGCGGGCTCGACAAGCCGATGATCCATCGAAAATTGTCGTGTTCCTGCGCCAGTCGGTCGAAGTCTTCGGCGTAAAATACTTCGCCGAGACTGCGGGCGCCGTACCAGTAGGATATTTTCCGTTCGCTATTCAGCCGTTTCAATTGATCGAAGATATGCGAGCGCATGGGCGCCATGCCGGAGCCGCCGCCGACGAAGATCATTTCGTTGTCGGTTTCCCGCGCGAAGAATTCGCCGTAAGGCCCCGATATGCTGACCTTGTCGCCCGGTTTCAGACTGAAGATATAGGACGAGACCTTGCCGGGCGGTACGTCGGGATCGGAGGGAGGCGGCGAGGATATGCGGACATTCAACATGATGATGCCTTTTTCTTCCGGATAGTTGGCCATCGAATAGGCGCGCATGACCGGTTCGTCGACTTTGGAAACGTATTGCCACAGTTTGTATTTATCCCAATCCGGCCGAAACCGTTCTTCGATTTCGAAATCGCTGTAGTTAACGGTATGGGGCGGCACATTGATTTGGACATATCCTCCGGCCCTGAATTCCATGTCTTCGCCGGGCGGCAATTCCAATACCAGTTCCTTGATGAACGTAGCGACGCTGCGATTGGAATGCACCGTGCATTCCCAGTTGCGGATCGAGAACAGTTCCGGCGGCAAATCGAGGCCCATATCGCCCTTGACGGAAACCTGGCACGACAATCGGTAGCCGGCTTTGATCTGCTGCCGGTTGAGTTTGGCCCGCTCGGTGCCCAGGATAGCGCCGCCGCCTTTTTTGATCACGACCTTACATTGGCCGCAGGTGCCCTGGCCGCCGCAAGCTGAAGGGACATAGATAGCCTTGTCGGCTAAGGCGCCCAGCAATTTGCCGCCCATCGGCACGGTTAGGCTATGATCCGGATCGTCGTTAATCGTGAGAGTAGCGTCGCCTTTTTCGACCAGCCGGGCTTTGGCGAACATCACGACCAGCGTTAGCAGTAGAACGATGACTGTAAACAAGGCCATGCTAATGATGATTAAGCTAGTATCGCTCATGCCGGCCTCCGTTCGGTCGTCAGGAACGAGCATGAAGTGACTTCTTCAACAATCGGAAAGGGGATTCGGTGGCTCGATTGACAGGTGTCGGCGACAGGGAAAGCCGCCGTCAAGCCTACATGGACGTATTCACGGCGTCCTGTCAAGCGAGTCACCGAACCTCCGCAAAGTTTACTGTTTCGAGAAGATAATTTGTGCATATTCCTTAATGTCATCATTGTGGGAGGCCGCATCGCTAGAGCTCTATGCCCGAAAACAACATGAAGGCCATCGCCATCAAGCCGGCCGTGATGAAGGTAATACCGAGACCTCGCAGACCTTCGGGTACGTTGCTGTATTTCATTCTTTCGCGAATGCCCGCCAATCCGACGATGGCTAACGCCCATCCCGTTCCGGTACCGAATCCGAACACGATGCTCTCGGTAAAATTGTAATGACGCTCGACCATGAATAGGCTGCCGCCGAGGATGGCGCAATTGACCGTGATCAGCGGTAGAAAGATACCAAGCGCAATATAGAGCCGGGGAATATATTTATCCAAAAACATCTCCAGAATCTGCACGACGGCGGCGATCACGCCGATATAGCATAAAAGCCCCAGAAAAGTCAGGTCTATGCCTTGTAGTCCGAGCCAGGCGAGCGCGTTTTCCTTGAGGACATGCTGATAAATCAAATTGTTGATCGGCACGGTGATCGACTGCACGACGATGACGGCAATGCCGAGGCCGGTAGCCGTAGACAGTCGATCGGATACGGCCAGAAACGTGCACATGCCCAGAAAGAAAGCCAAGGCCAGGTTTTCTATGAAAACAGCGGTCAAAAAAAGACTCAAGTAATGTTCCAACATGGATTTACTCCGGTCCGTTGTTATCGGCGAAATTCTTTTGTTTACGCGCTTTTTCGAGAGCGTTTAGGTAGGGTCCGTAGCCGTGTTCGCCCAGCCAGTATCGGACCAGATTGTTGACTCCGCGACTGGTTATCGTCGCACCGGAAAGCCCCGAGACTTGATGATCCGCATCGCCGGCGTCCGGTTCGACTTCACCCCTCACGACTTCGATCACGACCCGACCTTGATCGTCAAACGCTTGCTTGCCTTTCCAGCTATTTTTCCATTGCGAATTGTCGACTTCGCCACCTAGGCCCGGCGTTTCCTTATGCTTGTAAAAAGTAATGCCGGTAATCGTGCGTAGGTCTTTATCCAGCGCGATGAATCCGTAAAGAGTCGACCACAACCCTCGTCCGTAGATAGGCAGGATGAGTTTTTGAAGGTGTCGATCCGTCTCGACTCGATAGACCGCCATGTATTGTGGGCGCTGTTTGATTTTTGCCTTGTCGTACTCAGGCGGTACGGATGCGCTATACCTTGGGTCTGCAGTCAGTGTTTGAATATCGAAGGCTTCGATATTCAGAGTCTCATCGAATTTTTCCGGTGCTACGACGTCTCCCGAATCCAACGCTATCATCTGCGGTACGATGTTTTGTCGGTAGACGGCTTCAATATCGATCCCGGGTTCATAGAGATCCGCAACGGCCAGGATATTTCCGATCCTGTCCAGGCGTTGGTTTTGCCTTTGCTTCGGTTGCAGCAATATCGCGGTCGCGGATACCAATAAAGAACAGATCAGGCTCACGCCCAATACGATCCGGAGGGTATTTTTGAAGCTATTTTTCCGCATCGACAGTTTGCCTCCTCAACCGTTTTCGGATATGACGGCTGACGAACAGCCTGTCTATGGTCGGCGCAAATACATTGCCGAATAAAATGGCCAGCATGATGCCTTCCGGAAAGCCCGGATTTATGACCCGGACCAGCACTGTCAAGGCGCCGACCAGAAATCCGTAGACGTATTGACCGGGCAGAGAATGCGCGGCCGAGACCGGATCGGTGGCCATATAAACGGTGCCGAAGGCAAATCCGCCCAACACGAGATGCCATTGCGGCGTGAGCTGAAACATCGGATTCGACGGGTTGCCGACATAGTTGAACAGCAATGATAAGCCGACCATGCCCAATACCACGCCGGTCATGATGCGCCACGACCCGACCCGGCTAACGATAAGAATCAACGCGCCGATCAGGCAGGCCAGCGTCGAGGTTTCGCCCATCGAGCCCGGCATGAACCCGAAGAAGGCATCCTGCCAAGAAACGCTCAGTTCAAGCTCGGGGGCGGGTAATTCCGCCAAGGGCGTGGCCCGGCTGTAACCGTCGACCGGCACCCAAATCGAATTGCCGGTCATTTCTCTCGGATAAGAGAAAAACAAAAAGCTACGTCCGACCAGGGCCGGATTGAGTATGTTCATGCCGACGCCGCCGAAAATTTCCTTACCGATCACCACGCCGAACGATATACCGAGCATGACCTGCCACAAAGGAATGTCGGGCGGCAGAATCAGCGCGAACAGCAGACTGGTGACCAAAAAACCTTCGCTGATGGCGTGTTGTCTGACGCTTGCGAACAGCACTTCCCAAAAGCCTCCCGTGACAACGGTAACGATATAGACCGGTAAAAAATACAGCGCGCCCAGCAGCATGTTATCCAGCATTCGGTTCGGATCATGACCGACACCCAGCAAGGTCAGTAGCGCGCCGCGCCATCCCGAGGCATGTTCGATGTTTAGTTGCTGCAGCGCCAAGTTGATTTGCAGACCGGTATTATAAAAAGCCATGACGACGGCCGGTATCAACGCGACGATGACGGTGACCATCATGCGTTTCATGTCCATCGCGTCGCGCACATGCGGGGCGCCACGGGTAACCGTTCCCGGCGTATGGAGAAAAGTGTCCACGGCCTCATAGAGCGGGCCGAGTAAGCGCCGCGTTTCGCCTTTGTTAGTTTGAGAGCCGCTTTTTCCGGAATCTTCGCTCATAAGGATTCATGCTCCAGGGTTTCTTCCTCGATCATATCCAGATTTCGGCGCAGCAACGGCGCGAAATCCAGTTTCGATGGGCACACAAAGGTACATAAGGCCAAGTCTTCTTCAGCCAGTTCGAGACAGCCGAGGTTTTCGGCTTCTTCGATATCTTCGACGGCCAGCGCTCGCAGCAAGAACAACGGCATCAAATCCAAGGGCATGACGCGTTCGTAATTACCGTTGGGAATGATGGCCCTGATATCGCCGTGCGTCGAGGTCGTGAAATCATAAGTGCTGCCGGGAATGAACTTGGATAGCACGACATTCTTGACCGAATAGAGCCTAAGGCCGGGATTCAACCAACCTAATAATTTGCGTTGTCGGTCTTCCGGCAACACCGAAATCTGCTGATGATAGCGGCCCAGAAACGCCGTGGCGCCTTGGGCGTGGTGACCGGACAATACAGAGCCGGAAATGATGCGATTCTCGCCGTCTATCAGCGCGTCGCGGCAATGGTCGTCCAAACAGGCGCCGATTCGGGTCTTGATCAGGCAGGGATGCAGCACGGACGGGCCGGCTAAGGCCGCGATGCGGTCTACATAAAGCCGGCCGGTAGTGAATAACTTCCCGACTGCGATCACATCCTGCAGCCCGATATGCCACACCGTCTTGCCGAGATGGACGGGGTCGAGAAAATGGATATGCGTGCCGACATTGCCGGCCGGATGAGGGCCTGAAAAATCCGTAATAGTCAGATTTTCGATAGCCAGGTCGGGCAGCGTCGTTTTGGGATGTTTGCAAAGAAAGACGCGGCCTTCGGTTAAGCGAGCGACGATTCGCACACCGTTGATGAAATCCCGCTCATGGCCGTCTAACATCGGCTCGATGGCCGGCGCCAACGGGTTGGTATCCATGGCCGTGATAAATAGCGAGTGCGGCACCGTGTCGGGATCGGCCGTCTTGTTGAACGGTCGCGTGCGCAACGCCGTCCATAACCCCGAAGCCAGCAGTTGGTCGATTATTTGGCGGCGGGTTAGCGAGATTAGCCGGTCTTCGGAATAGGCCTCGAAATGAACTTCTTCGTCGCTGTCGGTCAGCTCGATCACGACCGACAGCAGAGCGCGCCTTTCGCCGCGATTGATCGCTTTGACAAAGCCGGTTCCGGGCGAGGTGTAGCGTACCGCCGGCATTCTTTTATCGGTGAACAACAATTGGCCTTTAATGACCGGATCGGACTCTTTGACCGCCATCTGCGGCTTTAAACCGGCCGTGTCGAAGCCGAGTATCGCAACGCTTTTCGGCGGAGGCAGGGATTTGATAATCTGTTCAGGCCTGCCCTTGATGGGCAGGTCCAGGCCTTTTTTGATTTTAATCATCATCGATGCCCGTTTCTGAAAAAATTGCTAAGGGATCTTAAAATACCTCAACTCATCTTCGGCTTTCAACTCAAGCCGCCGACTTCAAAACGCATAATCCTAAAAAGAGCAGTTGGCATGTGTTGTAGACCGTTCGTGCTGAGCCAAGTCGAAGCATGAAGGGTCTACAACACTTTCACCGGCTTGGTGAAGCCTCAAACCACCCCTCATCCTTCGGCAGGGCTCTCCTGAGCGTAGCTGAAGGGGCTCAGGGCGAACGGTAGTTAGAGGCACTCAACTACTCTTTTTAGGATAATGTTTTTGAAAAAGCAGAAATGAAACGGCTGTTGATGGATTGTCATGTATCGATCATTCAGAACAATGACTGAACACTCGACCAAATAACCGCCCAATCGATTTACGCCAATCCGATACCCGTAAAGCGGTTCGTTAAGCCCGCCTAGGGGGCATTAGCGATAGCGTACTGCAACGAATGAATAAAATCCATCATGCGTCGCAATACGACTATCGCCTATTGACGCCCTACATACAGTTGCACCTTACGGACTATTAATCGTGAGCGGCAAGCGGATGATGCATGACATCTTCCTGAGCAATGACTTCCGCCGGTTTTGGCTCCCCAGCGATTGCTCGCTTGATTGCCAGCTTGACGGCCTCATAATTCCAGTCCTGGATTTTGTTGTCATCCTGCGCATCCCAATGAATATAAACGCCCACGCAAATAAATACATCTCCGGCTTCATCCAGAGGGATTACACCTTCTTTGACGCTATCGGCCACGGCCTTGGCTACGCCGCGCTCCGCGGGCCCAAACATTTGGTTCACTTGTTTTTCGTTTTTGAGTTCGACTTTGTTGAATATGACGGTATTGGGCTTAGCCATGAGATTGGGAGCTACCAATGCCAATAGCGCATTGTCGCCTCGTTTCTGGTTGGTCAACGTAATACAAAATGCGACTTCAGCGGCGCTGCCGCGAGGCCCCATCAACAAGTCAATGTGGGCCATCTCGTTGCCTTTTCCTACCAAGGCTTCACCGACCAGTACTTTATCGATTTTCGGCATGTTCATGATGATCTCTCCACTTAAGCATTCAAAAATTATCTATAATCTTGACAAGATTCAGCCGATTTCAGTATTTCCTATACAACTGACTCGTAAACATTAATAGGTCAATGGTTATAGACGTTTTGCTTTAACCCATTACTTAGGAACGTGCATTTTATAACTTACGCAACCGACAGGTCTTTCTGTCCGTCTTCTTCGTTGCTCAAACAGTTACATAGCCTGCTATGCGCCTGTTTGAGCGCCTTGAATACGAACAAAAATCCTGCGTCAGTTGGGTGACTTATTTCATGCCCGTTTCTTAACGAACCTCCGCTAAAAACGAGAGGAAGCGAATAACGGATTGAAAGTGCGAATACGCGTCGTATTAACGATGCAACTTAGGACATGGTCAAAAATAACCTCCCTCCGTATCCTTTGCTCCAACCGGAAGAAGGAAGGAGTAAAATGCGGAAGTTATTTTTGACGTAATCCTTAATCAGAATCCGGGTGAATAAACGCTCTGACGTAAAGGTTTCATGTTTCTTGAATTCGCCAATCATAAAATACGTCCTTTTGCGGTTTTATCCCCAATTGAGAAGTTCATAAACTGACAAAGGAATAAATTCATTTCAAAAAGCTTCCCTTCAGGTCCCGAATATCAATAGGACCGGGTTCGGCAATGAGCTTGCGAGCCGCGTCAACACACTCCCAGACATTCCATAACAGCACGCCGCGTACTCGGTCCTCTTTTAGGTAATAAACCACGCCTTTTTTATAAGGTTCGACCCAATCCTCCATCGTTTCCAACCGGGAGTCCGTGCGGCCGACGGCTTCGTAGCCCAAATCAAATAAATCGGAATAAAAAAAAGGAAGGTGATGATAAGGGACCGACTCGCCTGCCATATTCCGGCCGGCATGCTTCCCCATGTTCAGTGCGTTGTCCTCGTGTTCCAACCGAATGCGGGCATCCAAACTTGGATTATAAAAGTTGGCGACATCTCCGGCAGCGTAGATATCGGGGTTTCCCGCGCGCAGGAATTCATCGACAACGATGCCGTTATCGACCGGTAATCCAGCTTGCTCGGCGAGTCGAACATTGGGGCGGATGCCGATTCCGGCGACTACCGCATCGACCTTGATATCATGCTCATTCGTTCCATCGGCGCTTCGGACATTCAAAATCAATCGATCCTGTTGCCGCGTGAGTCCGGTGACACTATGCGCCGGTAATACTTCGACCCCCTTGTCGGTGTAATATTTATTCAGGAATTGATTCAGATCTTTAGGAAACAAGCGCGCTCCGATACCTTCCTCGGGAAAGACCATGACGACTTGTTTGTCGTTCATAGCTAACGCCGCGGCTATCTCCGAGCCTATGAAACCGCCCCCTATCACGGCAAAACGCTGTTTTCCATCGGCGATGGCGCGAAGTTTCAGATAATCGTCCAGGTCGCGGAAGTAGATGATGTCATCGCCGCCAAAGGGAAGACGCTCGGGGCTTCCGCCCGTTGCCAAGAGTAGCTTTTCGAAATGGTAAACGCTTCCTTGGTCATCGATGACTCGTTTGTCGCTTAGCTCCAAAGTTTGAACGGTACGACCCAAATGCATCGTCGCATTGTATTCTTCGTCGTTGTACCAGATTTTTTCCAGGGGCTTGCCTTGCCATAAACCTTTGGAAAGGGGGGGACGTTTGTAGGGAGGATGAGTTTCCGAACCGATTAATCCTATTGAAGCGGTAGGATCTACGGTCCGTATGCCGCGTATCGCGCCGTGAGCGGTCATCCCTCCACCAATAATGAGATATTGATAACTTAACATGTCATCCCCCTTGCCATTTGATGAAAGATCTCAACCCAGCTTTAACATTTCATGATCATAAATTATTGAACAATATGCATAAAATAAGTTAATGGCACTACAAAGTTAAATTTAGAATTATTTTTATTCCTATTATTTCAATAACATAGACCGTAGCCACTACATTTATTAAAGCTGGGTTAATTTTAAAGAGAAACTCTAATTTTTTTGTGACTAACAAATTCCTAATCGGTTCCTAATTTTTCTATTCTTTGCCGACGGGTCGGCCCCAAGCTGTGCTTGGAAGACTGAGTATACTCACCCGAAAACAAGCGCAGACAGCACCAGCCACCCGCAACAAGATAAGGCAGACCGCCCGGCACCCACATGATCAAACCGGTCAATTGTTGATCTTGAAGGTTGAGCAAATCGTCGTAGAACGGGGTTTGCGCGAAAGTCAGCAAGGCTCCGAGCATGCCTGTGCTCATTAGCGTCAATACTAAAGCCGGAAAGACGGTTAAGATGCGCCTTAACAAAATCGACCACCAAAATAAGCCGGAGGCGAGTGCGAAACTTAAGTGCTCGGCAAGATGCCACCAGGGATTCGCCAGCGTCAGATTATAAAAAACCGGCGTATGCCAAAACCAAATCACAAGACTTTGCAGGATGCCGGTCCGCAACGGATGACGGCTTAGTCTTAAAAAAGGCTTCCACAGCCGAATGCCGATTCTTCCGCTTGCGGCAAGCCATTGCGGTAAAGGACGAGCCATTACATACAGCGGGGCGATAACGACCAGTATCAGCATGTGTTGAACCATGTGCAGAGCCGAGGAACTTTTATCGAACCACCCGTCCGTATTGCCTAACATCGTCATGACAGCAATAAGACTAGCTCCATGAAACAGCAGCCGGCGATTTTTGGTAGGCCGGATGCGGCCAGCTCCGATAACATAGATCAACCAAAGAGCTGTCGGCAACAGTCCACCGAGCATGGCCGATAACCGTGCTTCAGTAGCATCCTCGCCCCAGCCATGCGCCTCTGCAATATCAATTGGCAAAGCCGAGACTGCCAGCAATAACGCGAGCCTTATAAACATGGCGGTAATAGCAGCGACATGAGCCCTTGGCTAAGCGTCACGACGGCGCCCAATAGATTGACACCGGCACCCAGCACGGCGATAAACGCATTGATTTCGGAATCGGCATCATTGTTGCCGGAACGCGCCGCGCGCCAACAATTATTCGCCCAAAACAACAACAAAGCGGTTACGGCTAGGGAACCGATCAACAGCGTTGCATTGATCCATGTGAAAGCCCCTTGTTCGATAGGAGGCGGTGCTTGTTCGCAGAAAAATGCCAAGGCCCCGTACTTCACGATAAACCAAAGTATCCAGACCGTTAGTCCGAAAGCCAGTTGCATTGGATGGTATAATAATGCTTCGCGCGGCCACATTTTCGGTTTTCTGACGCGCTCTTTTGTCCGGTAGCTGCGTTGCGAAAACAGTTTCATAGCTTGCTATGCGCCTGTTTTTGCGCCTTGCTACCGAACAAAATAGCATTGCCATAAAAGCCGAAAACATGACCGCGCGAAGTATACGTCGACAACATCAGGCGCTTCTCCAAACAATAGGCAGCATGATGACGGCCATGAAGCTTAGCCAATATACGGCGGTCGTATAAAGCCACCAGGGTTTCACGACGGCTATTTCATAGGGCGCCGCCTTGCCGACATAGCCGTATGCAACGCGCATAGCTTGCAGTGTCGTCATGATCACGGCGAGTCCGCTGTGAAACAATTGATACATCAGTATCACCGCGATCACGGCATCATGGGCTGTTTGTGTTGCAAGCAGTGACGAAGCCGACCAGGTCCAGATTAGTACGCCACAATGAACCAAACCGACCGCCGCTATCGACCACAATTGTCCTTGCAGATGATCATCCCTATCCTCGCGTAAGCGTAGAACGATAAAATGATGCCAAAATGTTGCGATTGTGAGCAATACACCGCTAATCAGCAACGGCTGCCAAGCCAGCGGCACCGTTTCAGGTGCCTGCCAGTTCGGCGCTACGATCCGCAAATAGAGCCAACCGAAAAGTATGGACAAAAATAGCGCACCGTCGGCCAGCAGCGTTACGACCATGCCCCACAAACCGGGGCCATTGAAAGTGCGCGAATGCAGTTGCGGATAGCCGGGTTTCGCGGCAGAATCGGAATCCTCTTCAAGAAAGGCACCGTTTTTCCAAGACCAGCTTAGTAGTAACACTAGGCTGACCGTCATCGCGATCAATGCCATGCTATAATTGCGGATCAAAAGACTGATACATAAGCCGGATAACGCCAAAGCCGAGTAAAAAGGCAGCCAGGAATTACCGGGCAAATGAATGATTTCTCGAATAGCGCCGGAAACCGGATCTGAGCCCCAGGTTTCGCGTCTGCCATGATCGATTTCGGATAAGCGGTGATGTCCTTCGGCTATGGTTGCTTGCAGATCCGGCTGGTCCCACATCGGATGCCGCGTCGAACAGTCCGGCAAGCTGATGAAATTATAGGGTTGGGGCGGCGTATCGGTCGCCCATTCGAGCGTGTCGGCCTGCCAGGGATTGGTACAGGCAAGGCGACCGAAGCGGAAATGCAATACGATATCGAGCAGAACCATCGCGATACCCATAGCCATGATAAAACCGCCCACAGACGATATGCTGTTGGGCAGTTCCCAGCCCAATCCGGCCGGATAAGTGTAAACGCGTCTCGGCATACCGAGCAGTCCGGTCAGATGCATCACCAAAAATGTCGTGTTAAAGCCGACAAACGTCAGCCAGAAGCCCCAGCGCGCGAGTTTGTCCGACGGCATTCGCCCCGAGAAATGCGGCAACCAGTAATAAAGACCCGCCAGCAAAGGAAAGATAATGCCGCCGACCATCACATAATGCAAATGCGCGACGACGAAATGCGTGTCATGCACTTGCCAGTTAAACGGCACTAAGGCCAACATGACCCCGGTCAAACCGCCTATCATGAAAATAAATAAAAAGCCGACCAGCCATAGCATCGGCACATGATAAACGGGCCTCCCAGTCCACAATGTCGCCAGCCAGGCGAACAACTGAATGCCGGTAGGAATCGCCACCAGCATGCTGGCCATCGAGAAAAACGCCTGCGCCAACTGCGGAATTCCGACCGTAAACATGTGATGTACCCATAAACCGAAACTTATGAATCCTGTCGCGATAATTGCCAGCACGATCCATCGATAGCCGACGATGGGTTGGCGCGAGAACACCGGCAGCAGGGTCGAAACGATTCCCGCGGCCGGTAAGAAGATAATATAGACTTCGGGATGACCGAACAGCCAGAACAGATGTTGCCAGAGAATCGGGTCGCCGCCTCGTGCGACATCGAAGAACGGCATGCCGGCAGCGCGCTCCAGTTCCAACAGGATGCTGCCTAGAATCAGTGGCGGAAAGCCGAACACGATCATCAGCGCCATGACCAGAATGTACCAGCAAAAGAGTGGCATATGCAGCAATGCCATGCCGGATGTGCGTGTGCGCAAAATCGACACGGTTAGTTCGATGCCGGCCGATACTGCCGAGATTTCGATAAACGTGATGCCGAGCAGCCAGAAATCAACGTTCGGCCCCGGTGAGTAAACCTCATTGGTTAACGGCGTGTACATGAACCAGCCGCCCGCCGGCGCGATACCCAATACCAAGCTCGACATCAAAATCAGACTGCCGAACAGATAGCACCAGTAACCGAAAGCGCTGAGACGCGGAAACACCAAATCACGTGCGCCGATCATTTTCGGGATCAAATACATCGCCAGACCCTCGAGCACCGGTACCGCGAACAGGAACATCATGACCGTTCCATGCATCGTAAACAACTGATCATAGAGTTTCGGTTCGATGATCTCCTGTTCGGGCAGCGCCAGTTGCGTGCGCATCAGCATCGCGAGCAATCCGCCGATCAGAAAGAAGATGCCGCCCGTGATCATGAAGCGAATGCCGACCGTCGTATGGTTAACGATAGTCAAGGCGCGCCAGCCGCGCGGATTGCCCCAGACCTTGAGAAATTCGTCGTGCAGAGCGGCCTCGGCCTTTCGGGTTTCGTTATTCGTATTCATATGTCTCCAGCCACGACTCAAAATCTTCAGGCGTGTGAACCTGAACCTCCAGCATCATATGGGCGTGGCCCACTCCGCAAAATTCCGCGCACTTCCCTAAGAATTGCCCCGGCGCATCTGCTTCGATCCGCAAGACGTTGGTGCGGTCCGGAATCATATCGATCTTACCGGCCAACCTCGGCACCCAAAACGAATGAATGACATCGGAGCTGGTCACATGGATATCGACCGGCGTCCCGGCCGGCAAGTGCAGTTCGTTTATCAGCACGATATCGGTATCGGGATAGCGAACCTCCCACCACCATTGGTGTCCGATAACATCGATACGCGGCACCGACTGTCCGGCAACAGGCAACGGCAGCATGCGATAACCCATCGGAATGCCGAAGCTTAGCAGCGCTACGATGCCGACGATAGGCAGCACCAGTCCGCCGCCGATGATCCAGTTTCGATTGATTCTATCGGCTTGCGCTTCGGTAAGCGATCGCGGGTTGCGCCGCATCGCATAAATCCATAAAGCCATGACGGCCAGCAATACCGCAACCGAAAAACCGAACATACCCCACCACAATCTGCTTACGGCAAGAGCCGAAGGGCCGGCGGGATTTAATATGGATTGAGGGCCGCTGCAGCCGCTCAGTAAACTCAGCGTGATAATTAACGAGGGTAAGGTTAAACTTGGCATCATCGTTGATAATTCCGACTTTAACCGCGAGAGGAGAGCGTTATGGCGCGAGACCCCATCATCAGCCGCATGTCTATCGGCGGACATCCGATCCACCCGATGTTGATTCATTTCCCGGTAGCCTTTTTGCTCGGCTTGGTAGGCGCCGATTTGGCGTATCTTTATACGGCCGACCCATTCTGGATTCGAGTCGGTTTGTGGTTGTCGGGTCTTGGCAGTCTCGGCGGCTGGTTTGCCGGGCTGGCGGGCTTCATCGACCTGGTGCTCGTTCCGCGCATCCGAAATTTGCCGATCGCATGGATCCATGCGCTGCTGGCCGTGATGACGCTGGCGCTGGCTTCGTTCAATTGGGCATTGCGCTTTCATGACGAAAGCGGCTTCGATCCTTGGTATTTGTATATTTCGCTGCTGACGGCTGCGCTGATTGCCGTTACCAGCATGTTGGGCGGGCAACTGGTTTATGGACATGGCGTCGGAGTTCATTCCGAACCTTGATACAGTCACCTTGAGATATCTCACTGTTAACTCCTAAAAAGGCTTGGTTAGCACAATCCAAACGATTGCCGGAATCGATATCGCCGCCGTAATTCCGATCGCTATGCACGGCAGGGTTAAGTTTTTATCGGGCGCGTGCTCTGTGCGAATTAAAATCCAGCCGGAAAGAGCATGACACAATACTAATGTCAGGACTAGCGTAAGCTTTAAAATGAGCCACCGGTCGATAATGCCGCCCGTCAGAAATAAGGCCGTACCGGAAACGATTGCGGTCAAAGCAGCTGGCGTCGCTACCCCAGTAAAGATCTGGAACGTCAAGGCCTGATGACTTTGTTCTTCATGATCGGAAAAAACACCTGTAATCAGCGCGGGCAGATAAAGCAATGAACCGCACCAACAGATCACAGCCGCTATGTGTAACAGTAACAGCAAAAGCCAAAGCATATTGTTCCCCTTTTAGGTTTGAAGTTTTTCCTAACACCTTCATAAAGTTAGTCAATTTTCAAATATCAAGGGCGTAAATTCAAAGTCCTTCCTGATTAGCAAGTTTCTTCAGCTAAAGCCCAAAGATCAGCAATTCCCTAGCAGGACGGGTTTCGTAAGTCATCCGCGTCAAGCGAAAAAAACGGCCAACCCACATCACGCTCTTTCCCAAGCTCCAGCTTGGGAAAAACACTCCAGAAGCTCCAGCTTCCTGAGACCGACACAACCCTCGCACATTCTCAATCAACCTCGACTCGCTCGTTTAATTTTTCTTGATTGTCGGGAAGCCAGAGCTTCCTGAACAGGTTACCCAAGCTGGAGCTTGGGTAACAGCATAACTTCAAGTTTCGGCAGAGCCAGAGGAGACGCCTGGGCGTCCGATCCCACACCTAACGCCAGGTGATCCGCGTAGGGTACGCTGTGCGTACCATGGTAACCCCGCGATGTTCATGTGCCAACCGAACCTCTAGGGCACGGCTTTAGTACGCGCAGCGTGCCCTACAATTTATGTATAACGATGAGCGCTCCGCATGGGAAAGATAAGGGGATGTGAATAATTACGCAAGAGATATGCAATTAGTTTCGCGTATAACGATGTTTCACGCCTGCGGGAAAATAGTCGGGATCGGCAAAGACATGTAAAGTTAGTTTGGGCAGCTGTCTTTCCGGTGGTGTGTAATGAGCGAATTCGCTGTTCAGGCGTAATAACTCCCGACGAATCGATTCCGCGATCGTCGGCGCCATGGCTTCGGTCGCCTTGATGTCGGGTAATAATTCTAGGGCAATATGCAAAACCTTATTTCCCTCACTGGTTTCTTGCGTTTCCAAAACGAATTTACCGGTGACCAAACGCATGATGTCGGGTTTTTCCAAACCGACCGATACATTTTCGGGATAAATATTGGCGCCGTAATAGGATACGGTAAAGTCGGCACGACCGAACACAAAAACGAATGGCAATTTTCGCGGCTGAAAATCCTTCGGCAGCCCCAATCCGCTTGAAGAACTCATGCCTTGCGATTCGAGGAATGCCCACATCGTATCGTATGGGATCAATCCTCCCTTGTCGGCGATATGATAGCGTATTAGAGGAACGCTATTTTCACCGGATACGACTAAAGTCCCTTCATGCGTTTCGAAAAACCGGCTGCTTGGATCATACTGTACCAACGTCGGTAAGCGCGATTCGCCGAATAATTGACGCGCGGCAGTAGGATGCTTGGCCAACCAGCGGCGAATCGCTATGCTCACCGGGGTTTCGTTACCCAGTACGCCTCCATCCGCAGTACCGTACAAGGAAGCCGAATCGAAATACGGCGCGGTCGAGCCGGTGCGCTTGCCGATCAATTCACGCCATTCCTCGCTGAATACTTCACCGGCAAATACCAATTTAGGTCGGTAGGTGTGCCAGTTTATGCCTTCGGCACTGCCGGCATCGATTACGTCTTTGACGAATGGCGGATAACCCAACAAAACCGTTTGCTCGAAATGCGGCGCTAGCTCTCGGACTACTCGAAAAATCTCGGCTTTGTTATTGCCCGGCGTCGCCACCATCAACGGATAACCTTTTCGGGCTAGGTGCCAGCAACAGGAGGTCGTAAACAAACCGCCGACCCAATTGCCCAGGGCAAAACAAACGATTGCCAGGGTACGTTTTTCGTGCGCGCGGAAACTGTCGCGAAAAACTTGCTCGAAGCGTAGCGCCACATCCAGTTCGTAAGCGGCGGAGCGAGGCCAGAAAGTCGGCCGGCCGGTAGATCCGGAAGATACCGCCACACGGTCAGATCCCGCCAGGGTTCCTCCCAAGCAGCGATCCGGTAAAGGGTACGACTGCATATAATCGCTTTTGCCCATCAGCGGCAAATCGCTGAATTGTTGATAAGTTGTTATGTCGCCCGGATTGATTTGCCGCGAGTCGAGAAAATGACGATAAGCGGGGACTTCAGCCGCACAGCGTTGAAACAATTTCAGTACGCGCTCTTGTGCGTCGATATCCTTATGATCCGTCAGCAATTCATCTAAAGGGGTATTGAAAAAGCGATTAAATAGGGCGTCGTTAGAGGGCTTTAACGGGTTGGACATGGCGATTTCCTAACATTTTTGTTTAAGAAGATTTATTGTCATGCTTCTCGCTCTTTGCGACGGACAATTAAATAGCTAATAATAGTCGACAAAATAATTGTTTTTTCGAACCAATGAGTACTTGTTAATGCACACCAGCAGAGCTTCTCTTAAACCGTTGCTGGATGGAGAAGATACCAGTCTAACTAGGCTATGTGCACTGTTTACAGGCGCTGATTCGATTAGGGATGTTATTGCATTTCCAAAGAATAAATCGGGCCGCGACACCAGGACAGATACACCTTCCGCAATTAAAGTCGAACAACTTGACGAACTCGGTATTTCATTGCGTCCAAAAAGCTAACGGGAATTTTTAGCTATGTTGAATGTCATAGTTAATGAGTACTCCCTTTTGATTGAATAACCGTCTAAAAATATAAGGCATGGGATGCGTCTATCGAGGACCGCCGTGAACCCATCCATGGGGGCTTGACGGCAGCAATCCCTGCTGCCGACATCCTCGCTAGCCACACCCCATACCTTCATAAAGTTAACTAATTTTTGAGTATAAAGGGAATAGGAAAAAATATTATTGATGAAATCTTCCATGATGTCTTTGCTTGGATATTTAAGTATACCTTTCGCACTTCAAATTTCGGCAATGCCTTAGGAGGCGCTGGTTCACGGCATCCTTTGACGGGCACCCCGGCGCCGAACTTTGATCTACGATGGTTATAACATGGCTTATTCGTGTGTTTCTTTCCTCTTTATAATATGTATTCATAAGTTATTCCTCAGTAATGCGAAAATATCGATCTGTCTCCCGCGCTATCCTTTTAACGAGTCTACTTATATTTGAGATTAGTTGCAGTGGTTTCCTGAAACAACTGCCATTCGATAGACTTGCAAATGATGTCAGAGGCATGTCAAATGGCGACTTGGCCGGCCCCGGCCAGCAGCGGGTACATGCCGCGCGCTTAGAAGTTCCGATTCAAGACGAAAGCTTGGAAGTCGTGCTTTATAAACCTAAGAGTCCTCCTCAGACACCGGCACCCGCTATTGTCTTCTTGCCGGGCCGCATGGCCACGGACGACCAGTATGAAAGCTACGCCCGTGCGCTGGCCTCCCGTGGGTTTGTCGTGGCCGTGCGGAGTTGGTATTCGCTTTTCAGAAGCGACCTCGAACTGGCCCATGATGCGAAAGTCATAGCCGATTGGCTAATCCAGGATCAGGGGGTCGATTCGAGGAAAATCGGCATCGCTGGTCATTCGATGGGTGGTAAGAATGCGATAATGGCCGCTGCAAAGTATGGTGGATTTGCCAGCGTAGTGGCCATCGACCCCGACGATAACGGTAACGTTTCGGTGGTACACGGTCTGCTTGCCAGCTTGAAGGCCCCCTTGCTGCTGATCGGTGCGGAAGTCGGCTGGCAGGCTTCCAGCGTCTGCGCTCCGCTGGCGACTAATTATCTGCGTTTCTTCGAGCAGGCGCCGGCTGGAACCATTGAACTGGAGCTAAAAGATGCTGACCATGTGCAGATGCTGGATCAGCCAGACAGATTCGGCTATGGCATATGCCGTAGCGGCACGGCGGATTCGCGCCAAGTGCGCATCACGGCAAGGCGCGCTACCGTTGGTTTTTTCCTCCAGCACCTCCAGGGCGGACCGGTTTTGCCAAAGGTGACTTCCGTGCACGCCAGGTTTCGCGTAGCAAAGGCTTAACCCGTCACAGAAAAATTAAAGGCCCGTAACAAGGCATAAAGTTCGGTCGGCCTGAGGCGAGACGATTGGAAAATCAGGTACAAAGGTTCCCTTTTCGTTATCCCGAATTTTTCCCAGAACACCGTTTTACCGTGCTGATGCATTAGCTTAGCGGCCAAGCGGTAAAGCCTGCGAGACAGAAACTCAACGATGGCGCCGCAACCCTCAATCCGCCCCAGTGCCTCCAGCGGCCCAACCCCCAGGCAGACTGAATCGACACCTTCTTCCCGAAGTGCCTGCAGAGCTGTAACTATCATAAGTTCGTTGGTGTGCAATGGGGCATTGGGAGCAGAAAACCCGATATTGATTAGATATTGACTCTCCAAACCTCCAACCCATAGCATGGAGAGAAAACCGACTACCTTGCCGGCCTGTTCGCCAAGGAACCAGCGGCGGCCCACCTTATCATCGAAAAGCCTGGGTCGGCCCAAATACATTTGCGGCCCACGCCGGTCATCCAGCCAAGCGTCGCAAGCTGCCTGTGTTTGGGCTTCCATCTGGGCGTCTATCTCCCCCTGATGCTCGCGTACCGTTACCCCCGTCCGCCTCGTATGATTGAGGTGCTGGCGCAGATGGCGACCCTGCGGGCCTGCTTCAGGATCGTTCTGCGGATCGGTCATAAGCAGACTGGCAAATTCCATCGATGCATATCCCCGATCACGGGCATAGACTTGCAAATCCGCTGTTACCGCGACAAACAGAATAGACCAACCCTTACCAGCGCAATAGCTGGCAAAGGCGCCGGTCAAGCGAGGTTTATCTTCGGTCGCGCAAATTGGATCACCAAACACAACGGCACACCTTCGCACAAGCAGAAAGCTGATCAACCCGTCAATACCCGGAGTACGGAAAGTGCTGCGTAAGGGATCTAGGGCAGCGTGCGACACTGGGCCGCCGTACTGCCGGACTAAGTCTACGGTGGTTAAAAGCGGCTTAGTCATAGGTTGATATTAAATCTTGATAGCGACATGGAAGGAAATGAGGTGGCATAAACTTAGTTCGTCATTGCAATCCCTCTCAATTAGATGTGTCTGTGACAAACTTGACTATACACATTGGCACGTTGAAATATTCAGTGAATCATATAGTAGTAATAGTCTACTTTATTTTTGGCTATGTTCGCGTTAATAGTTGATACTTTTGAACTTAAAGCCAACATGAAACCCCAGGATACAACTCTAAATAACTTTCCTTTTTTCAATATCGCGCCAATAGTTGAAAGGAGGGTTCGGTTGCTCGATTGACAGGTGTCGGCGGCGGGGTAGATTTTTGCTTCTCGGCAATTGCTCCTGCATCGCCTAAAGCGCCTACTGTTGGTGCCCTAATACACGCCATCCATGGCGTAATGCAAAATCTGCATTTACCCAGCACCTAAATTCCATAGCCCATTGGCTAGGATTAATTGTCTTGGATAATTCATCCAGCACCTAAATAAGCCATGATTTTGAATCATTGCCAAAAACCTATGGAATTTAGGTGCTGGATTTAGGCGCTGGGTTCACGGCGTCCTGTCAAGCGAGTAATCGTACCCTCTTCCACGCTCAGTGTATCAAAAAGCAATCATTGACTATTTCCTAAATGGTTTATTTAGTAGGAAAGAGAACTGTTTAAACTACTAACGCGAACATAGCCTTATTTTTCATTGAAAGTACCCGGCTCTATGCCAGCATCCATGCTGGAAAAGCCTCTGTCGAGTCCCGCCGGCGCCTCCTTAGGCATTGTCGAAATTTAAAGTACGAAAGGTCCTTCCTGTTGATTATTTAACCTTATCATCATGTAAATAAAGGGTGACCCGAGGACTTTAATATTTAAAAAGCGGACACCGTTACCTAGCGATAGGTTTATTTAGCGGATTGCTGTTGATTTTGCCTTAGACTATTGACTTCTAAAAGGTGTAAGAGTACATCCTTGAAATACTAACGGCAAAGCTAATCGCCATGGAGAGGCAAAATTATTCCAGAATTAATAAGCTAAAGCTTTGCGATAGTGAGTACTGAAACACTACAATTATTTAAATTCATGGGGAAGCGGCAATGACAAATGATTCCGGCAAAAAACAAAACTATGAAGCAGGGCAATGGTACAAGTCGATCGGTTTGGCTTTGTCCGGCGGTGGTTACCGTGCGGCGGCTTTTCATTTGGGAGCCTTGGATTATCTCGAGCATATCGGCTTACAAGATAAGATTTGTAAAATTTCAACTGTGTCGGGCGGGACGTTTACAGGAGTCAAATATGCATTGTCTCAGGTCGAAGGACAAACCTTTCCTGAATTTTTTAGTGAGTATTACTATTTTTTAAACAATACCGATTTGCTGCGGCTCGGTTTGGAAAAATTGGCCGAAAACCGGTTCGGCGGGAAAGTAGAGCGCAAGGATATGATCACAGCGATGGCTCAGGTCTATGCCGAAACGTTTTTGCAAAAAGCCGACGGAGCTCCTTATTTATTTGGAGATATTCTAAACAGCAATATCGCATTAGGCGATACTGTTTTCAATGCGACCGAATTCCGTCACGGCCTGGCCTTCCGTTTTCAGCGTCGAACCAATCCGAAAGCCTTTATCGGCAATTACAAAATCAGAATCAACAAAAATGATGCAGCGAAAATTCGCATGGCCGATATCGTCGCGGCATCCTCCTGTTTTCCAGGCGGCTTCGAGCCGATGGCCTTTCCGGACGATTTCGTCTGGCCGGAAGGGCACGTTCCCGAGACATTGCGACAACAGTTTGTAAATGGCCCGATTGCATTAATGGATGGCGGCGTTTACGACAATCAGGGACTACAAAGCTTGTTATTAGCCGATGTTCGCAACAGTAGTTTTGACAACGAAGATTTGTCGATGTTTATTATTTCGGATGTCGATCAACAAAGTGCCGATCTTTATCGGTATCCGAAAAGGGACAAGAATCGTAAAGGCCTTACCTTGAATACATTGGCTGGTTTAAGCATCGTCTTTATTGTCTTGTTGACGATTAGTTTGTCGATGTTGTTGATCAATCTTTTTGTGCAAGGTTTTAGTTGGTATAACTTTTTTCTATTTGTGCTGCCCGCAGGCTTGGTTGCGGTTGCAACCTATGCCTTGCTTTGGCTGAGGGGGCGGATTGTGGAAGAATTGGACAAAATTCCAATGATTGGGCGTGCCGCTTGGAAAGATATCAAACATCTCAGCGTCGACGAGATCGAGGATATGATCAGTCTGAGAATCGGATCGCTATTTGCGATGGCCGGCTCGGTCTTTATGAAACGGGTGCGCGGTCTGGTTTACGGGTTGGTATATGGCGATTTTAGAGCGCCGATCAATAAGATTCTCGATGAAATGTACGGTCTTCGCCGCATTTCGAACTTGATCGATCATCTTAAAACCGGTCGGAAATTTAACGAGGAGTTACTTAGAGCCGGTGTGCCTGAGCCTAGTGCCGAACTTCAGCGAATTACCGATATTGCGGCCAATATGAAAACGACCTTATGGTTCGATAAGCCGGATCAGTTGCAATCATTGGTCGCATCAGGACAAGCGACACTGTGTTATAACTTAATGAAGTTTATCGTGCGCAATTTTGGAGAAGATCCCGAGCAATTTCCAGATGATGCGCGAGTGTTTTGGGAACGCTTAAATGAGGATTGGCAGACGTTCAACGAAACGCCATTATCATTGGTGGAGAAGCGGCTCGATGAGGCTTTGTAGTTTTTATCCTAACGATCATGAAGGTATGGCCATCGCCCCAATATTTTCGTCAAGACGCTCTTTTACGGCTAAAGGGGAAAAGCATGACAACACAGCTGGCCATTAACCAGAACGCAGCAGGCAAGGGTATAGGAGCGGTAAAAACAATATTATTCAGCAATGGGTCGTCGCCACCCAATGAATAACCTTCCGGCAGAAAAATACGGAGTTTTGCAGTATTTGAAAAATCAACAGCGCCAGCGGAACTTAACACGGAAATATCAGTGGTCACGTCGGCATCGTTATTCTCGGCGTCCGGTTCCGGGCCGGCGCTTCCGGCCACCACTGCGGATATGAGTAAAGAGTCGCCAATCTCCAACGGAAAAGTCAACCTGAGTACAGCGCTAAGATTATTTAGCTCGTCCGCCAAAATATTTGCGGATGATCCTTGGTAATCCTCTCTCTGACCACCTCCCAACGGGGAAACGGAGCTACCAAAAATTGTTTCAACCGGATTGCTGACATCCTGTAAAACAGAAGAAATGAAGCTCAGGTTGGATTGAAAGATGCTTCCGGCCAAGGGTAAAACTGGATTGAATGTGGTTGCGGCCAAATCACTAAACAGCAACAGCGTCGGCGATCCATTATTGATTACAAAAGAGCCATGCACATCCAACTCAACAGTAATGTCTACGGTGGTAGGCGAAATAGGATTTACCGGCTCAACCAGAAATGTATCTAAAGTAAGGATTCCTGTAGCTCCTGCACCTTCAACATCGTTTAACGTAGGATAAACAAAATCTTGATCCAGTGCATATTCAGCATATCCGTAAATCTCGCCACGCATAGTATCGACTTGAACGCTGGTAACAGTGTTTAACGCGGTAGCTGCCGAAAAGACCGAATTCCGAGTTGGGTTAAAGTCGATAACGACTCCGTCTTCCACACTTACTGTTTCATCACCGCCTTGAGGAGTCACTGGCGAACGGGTAGCGGATCCTGCTGCAAAAACGTTAGTCGAAAATAAAGCGACGCAAAACAACGTCAATAATATGGCCTTAGGTGATTTGATAGAAGGCATTTTGACTCCGCGATGTCAGTAAAATACAGAATGGCAAGGAAATTCAACAGCCTTTTCCTAATTATTTTAAAGGTTAATTTATACTCTAGCCTGTTCTGTTTATCAATACTGTTGACCGTTTACAGATATACCTGGAGATTTAGGTGCAACTATAATGGGATTTTTTGCATTTGAGACTGTTATTTATAACCTGCTATACCGATAGCGCACATCCTTGTGCTATTGCCTTTCTTAGCGAATGTCGACCGAACCGGTGTTCGCGACCGAGTTGCGGCCTATCGCTTGCGTGTTGGTTAGCGTGTTTTTCGAGGCATTGATGACCGTGGACTTTTGGATTCTGGAACCGACCACGTTGATTGAGCCGGTGCTGGCGGCACTGTTGCGGCCAATCGCCTGAGTATTAGTCAACGTGTTTTTGGACGCGTTGATCAATGTGGATTTTTCGATTTTGGAGCCTTCGGCCATGGCTGTGCCGGCGACGATTGACATTAAAACGACTGCTGCTAAAGATACTGTTTTCATGATGGTTTCCCCTTGGTACTTGTTGGTATGGTTCGTTCAAGCGTTTCGTTGAACTTGGGTACAGTATCCCGATTTCCGGAGGAAAAGGCGGTGATCGAATCACGCCGTTTGTGTGATTTATTCACCAGCCGGCGAATGGTGAGGGCATCGTTTGTTGAATCCGCTAATCGTCCGGATGTCACTGCGCTTGCCTTCGGTAACTTGGAGGGGCAACGCTGCCCCAGCGCATGGCGCATGACTGAAGCGCTGTTGCACAATCGCCGACAAACCATCGATACCCCGTCTCATATCGACCGACTCGACCGCCAGGCATTTATTAGTGTCCAGTAACAGCAGCAGACCGACAATGGCAAAAATTCGTTGGTTCATAACGCCCCCATGTAATCGCGTTTTAAACATGTCATCGCGTGTTTAATGAGTAATGACCGGTGTCGGAAACGGCATGAAATCGATGACGACCAACGCTCCGTCGTCGATTTCGCAACAGGTGTAAGGTCGCCCACAAGGCATGGACGTAATCGCCCGTCTTCGACACTCGGCCGCCTCCCTAGCCTCCGCTGCCATTAAGTTAAGGATTTTTCCGTTCGCCCTGAGCCTGTCGAAGGGTGAATGGAAAAATCCTGGGTCGATAAGTTAAGCCGTCCATGGTTCGACAGGCTCACCACGAACGGCTTAACTTAATGGCAGTGATCCCTAGCCTCGGAGGCCAGTGTATCGTTCTCGCCGAACACCAAACATTGCTCCGTTTTCGACCAGGTGGGTTGCCACCGACCCTCTTCGTTGCTGTTTTCGATCAGACTGCCCGGCGACCAGGTCAGCTTGTTGTCTTCGATGAAAACCGACTCGCCCAAAATGCTCCGGTAAACATGCGGCTGACCGTTACGGGTGATGATATCGCCGACCCGTTGCGCAACGACGACAGTGGCTTTCGGCTGCGAATGCTGGATGGTCCAGTCGGTTCGCGGATAAACATGACCCCATCGTAGTAGGCTTTGCGGCGGTTCGGTGGCTTGCTTGACAGGACGCCGTGAATACATCCATGTAGGCTCGACGGCGGAATCTGATTGCCATGGATGGCATGAATGCAGATTTTGCATTACGCCATGGATGGCGTGTATTAGGGCAATGCAGGAGCAATTGCCGAGGAGCAAAAATCTGCCCTGCCGCCGACGCCTGTCAATAGAGCCACCGCCTCCCTTTCAGCATTTGTCGAAGTTATTTCATGCTCGTTCCTAAACTCTATCCAATGGGCTATGGAATTTAGGTGCTGGGTCTTAGAAATGAATACCCGACACCAAACAGCATACTCAAGTCGAATAGTTAAAACCCGGTTAAAAATTAACATCTTTAAATTGAAAGGATTCTGAAAGGTAGTATCGATACAATACCTTCCAAGCCAAACTATCGGTCCTCATTGGGCCGATTAGCGCATTTAGATGCGATAGGTTTAAAACAACCAAAAATAGTTTGTAACGATTCGGGTTTTTACTGGACTGAACCGAACTAGCCTAGCTTATTGATTTAACAAAAAACGAGTCACTGACCCATAAATTCTTTTTCGCAGTATTGGCGACCATTAATAATTCAAGTGACCGGCGCCCCTCAATGCTGTTGACTTAAGCATCAGCGATCCGTTTTGATTTATCCTGCTGCCATTTATTGATGGGTTTACGGGATACACGAGGATGGGACTTCCTGGGCTTCTTCGGATGGTAATACTGAACGCGCGTGATTTCCACCAAAAGCTCCTGAAACACGTTGCGTGCGATCTCCGGATAAGCTGCGGTAAACACCACGACCTCACTCGCCAATGCCCGCACGGCATTTTTAAATTGGGGCGTCGATAAGCGCTCGGGATCCGGGTCGGTGAGCAGGGCAATCAAGGTTCGACTGATCACGCACATGACCAGGACAGCTAACAGTTCTTGTCTTATGCCGTTTTCACTGTGACTGTGGAACGTTTCGATGTCGAGGTGCAATTTTTCATCACGATACTGTTCTTCAATACGCCAGCGACGGAAATACAGTTCGACCAGCGAGTCGGCGGGATACTGACGGTTATCGGTGAGATTGGTTAATAAGACCGACAGCGTGCCGTCCGGGCTTTCCAAACGGACCGCGCGTAGCTTGATGCTTTTGGGGCCCGGTCGTTTCCGGCGAATCCGCGAGGCCGTATCCAACCAGATGACGGCCTCTGAACGCCCGGATTGGACAAAGTTCTCGACCGCTTTAAAGGTCGATTGGGCCGGACAGCGGAACACGAAAGCCGAATCCGGCGAGGTATCTCGTAAGTAGTAAAGCAAGTCATAGCTGGGATAACCGCGGTCAAACAATAAGACCAAAGGACGATCGGGGAGCTGCGGTAGCAGCTCTTTCACATCCTCGCGTTCGTTGCCTTCCGCTAAGGGACTGATCGCGCGAGCGATCGGTAACCGTCGAAAGACATCGAATGCGGTCGAGACCAGACATTGCGGATAGTGGCCTTTGCCGGGATAGGTCAAGCCGCTGTTGGGATCGAAGGCTTGGCGAAGTTCGGGCGAGGCCGGCAAGTGATATTTGGAACCGTCAAAAGCCACCGCCGTCATGCCATGCCACGTATATTCCGGCGACTCCGGCCAAAGCGAATAAGCTAACTGCACACTATCGGCTAATAGATCAGTAAAGACGGACCACGGTAATCGACTACGGGCTTTCGTCACTGCACTCCGATGCACGGCTTCCGCCTCAGGCCAACAACCGCTTCGCCGCGCTTGTTTGAAGAATTCACCGGAGTGGATGTCCATGCCAGCGGATTTATCACTGGTGACCAGTGATAATACCAAGGTAATTAGGTTGGGTAAGGAGAGTTTGCGTGTGCGGGTAAAGTGCTCAGCCGATTGCTTTTGATCATCGGCTAACGTCTGCGGAATTAAACGGCGAAATTGTTCAAGATAAGACGACAGTTGGCATGAATTTTCATAGCGATGTTTGTGCCATGTTTGCGGTGCTGGTCATAAATGAGTCTCTCTGTAGTGATTTCATGTGCTTATTATAATAAAAACAAAGCATTATGTCTTTATTTTTCTTAAGTCAACAGCATTGCCGGCGCCCCTAGCCTTGGAATCTCTAAGAGCGTGGACTCTCTGCTCTTAGCTTCGAACAAAACGAGACGAAAAGCAGTAAAGAGAAGATAAGTATATTCTGTCTTGTCATTGTAAAGCCGATAAATCAATAAGTTATAGTATCAGGATTAAACAGCTCGAAGCGTTACAATCTTTAACTATAGTCAATTGCATACAGCAAGGCGGAAACTATGAAATCATTCGAAAAGCTGTTAATGGAAAACAAAAAATGGGCCTCTGACAAGCAAAAGATAGATCCCAATTTTTTTAAACATCTTGCAAAGGAGCAAAAACCCGAATTCCTTTGGATCGGCTGCTCGGATAGCCGTGTTCCGGCGGAACTCATTGTGAATGCCGAGCCCGGCGAAATGTTCATTCATCGCAACATTGCCAATCAAATGGTGGCAACAGACTTCAACTGCTTAAGCGTCTTGCAATATGCGGTAGCCGTGCTGAAAGTCAAGCACATTATCGTTTGCGGTCATTACAACTGCGGAGGCGTGAAAGCGGCTCTCAATAATCAAAGCACCGATTTGGTATTGACTAATAAATGGTTAATGCATATCAAAAATGTTTACCGACTCCATCAAAAAGAGGTCAATGCGCTAGCAACCGAACAGGAACGTATCGATCGATTGGTTGAATTAAATGTTATCGAACAGGTTAAAACACTGGCTTACACCTCCATCATTCAACAAGCCTGGCATGAAGAGAGCCGCCCTATTATCCATGGCTGGGTCTACGGTCTTTCCGACGGCTTGTTGAAAACATTAATTTCTATGGAGCCCGGACATGAAATCGAACCGATATTCAAATATGATTATACTGAAGCGGTGGCTTAAATCGGGAAGGCTTGGCTACCTACAACCGGTTTGATGCCGCCGGCAAACGTAACATATCTAGCGGCTCGGCCTAAGCTTCAGGCCCGACAATCCGGTCGAGATGTTCGGAAAGCGGACAGCGATTGCCGATATTTTACCGGTACAAAAACGAGGAGAAACCAATTTTGAGCTTCTCCTCGTTTCAGATCAGCCAACCACCCGAATTATGCAAAAGCGAGAATTTCATGAACAATAGATTAAACCAATGCAACATTATCGTCCCCGTCGATTTCTCAGACTATTGCCGGAGAGCATTTCCGGTCGCACAAGAAATCGCACGGCTGTTCGACGGCAAAATTTCACCTTTCCATGCTTACGATTTGTATTCGGATCTGGATGGTTTTCATTATTTGAATGGAGAGATGAGCCTGCATGGCGAGCCATTAACCATCAAAAAGGCATTGAAAGCCGCACTGACAGACTTTACCGGGGACAGCGTCGACCAAGCTTATTTGGCGGATTGCCTCGTCGAAGAGGATAATGATGCCCCTGACGCCATCGTCAAGACATCGGGCCACTTCGACCTAGTGGTCATGAGCAGTCATGGTAGAAAAGGATTCTCTCGCCTTCTTTTAGGATCGGTCGCCGAAAAAGTATTGCGCTTGACTCATCGCCCGGTGATTATCGTCGAGGACGACGCAGACTTATGTCCGATTCAAAAAATCCTAGTCACCACGGACTTTTCTCAAAGCTCGTACGCCGCTCTGCCTTATGCTCAGGAAGTCGCACTCGCTACCGGAGCCGAAGTGCATTTGTTTCACTCGATAGTGAACGAACATCTCGATGCAGAGCAAATCGAAAACATCCGCTCCGAATGTCTGGAGAAATTACAAGATGCCGTCGAACGGTACATGCCGGCAATTGGCGAACAAGTAAACTGTATCGCCATGCACGGCTCCGACTCGGCTCATCATGCAATTCGCAAGCATCTTGCTAAGCAACATTATGACTTACTAATCATGGCGACAGTGGGAAAGACTGGCCTAAGTCACCTGTTAGGCATGGGCAGCACGACTGCGACACTAGTCAGAGCGGTAAAAACCACCATCATGGCGGTTAAGCCCGATACCCAAGCTTGACCGGACGCGATCAACCATTATGGACATTTGTCATAGCGACTCAGCAACCCGACTTAAGGAATCCAGCCAATATGATTCATAAACATATCGATTATTACATCAAGCATTTACATCATGACATTCCGTCCGGAATCGTCGTTTTTTTAGTGGCCTTGCCGCTCTGTTTAGGAGTCGCACTGGCTTCCGGCGCGCCGTTGTTTTCCGGCCTGATCGCCGGCATGGTCGGCGGTTTGGTGGTAGCCTGGCTAAGCGGCTCTCAGCTCGCCGTGTCCGGGCCCGCCGCCGGCCTGACGGTGATCGTCTTCAACGCCATCGAATCTCTCGGGAGTTTTTCAGGTTTTTTGACCGCAGTCGTACTAGCCGGCGTCATTCAATTGATTTTGGGATTCTTGAAAGCCGGCGTTATCGGCGCCTATTTTCCGTCATCAGTGATCAAAGGCATGCTTGCGGCGATCGGTTTGATTCTGATTATGAAACAGATTCCTCATGCCATCGGCTACGATGCCAGCTTCGAAGGCGATGAAAGCTATATGCAGGAGACCGCGTTATCGACAGTCGAACAACTGGCCGAATCGGTGAGTTCGATTTCGCCGGGCGCAACCATCGTCAGTGTCGTCGCGTTGTTGTTATTAGTCCTTTGGGAAAGCAATTTCATCAAACGTATCGCCTTCCTGAGGTTGATTCCGGGCGCCTTGTTGGCCGTTATTTGGGGTGTCGCTTATAACGCGGTCGCTATACGTGTGGCGCCGGAATGGGCTATCGGCAGCAAACATTTGGTTTCGCTGCCGGTCACGGAAAATCCAAAGGACTTTTTGCAATTGTTCAGCTTTCCCGATTTCAGTTTTCTAGCCAATCCACAAATTTATACAATCGCCTTCACACTGGCCGTCATCGCCAGTTTGGAAACGCTGTTGAGCCTCGAGGCATCCGACAAGATGGACCCGTACAAACGCGTGGCACCGACCAACCGCGAATTAAAAGCGCAAGGGGTCGGCAACATGCTGAGCGGCTTGATCGGCGGCATTCCGATCACCGCGGTCATCGTACGCAGCGCGGCGAACATCAACGCCGGCGGCCAAACAAAAGTGTCCGCGTTCGTGCATGGTTTGGCATTGCTGGTCAGCGTAATGTTCTTCGCCAACTTTTTGAACGACATTCCGCTATCATGCCTGGCCGCGATATTGTTGCAGACCGGCTATAAACTCGCGAAACCGAAGCTGTTCATCGAGTTTTTCCACAAAGGCTGGAATCAATTGATACCGTTCGTGATCACGATCGTTGCGATTTTATTGACCGATCTGTTGAAAGGCATCATGATCGGCATCGTCATGGGCTTGTACTATGTAATACGTGCGAACTATCATGCCTCGATTTCGATGACTCGATCCGAAGACCGCTTTGTCTTGACGATGAACAAGGATGTGAGTTTTTTGAACCGCGCCTTGCTCAGAAAATTTTTCAATCAAATCGAAGAAAATTGCACTATCGTGATCGATGGCTCTAAAGCCCAATTTATCGATTACGATATTTTGGAAACGATTCACGACTTCATGTTGAGCGCCCAAGACAACAATATCATTGTCGAAACGATCGATCTCGAAGGCAAAGAAAAAATCAAAACTTTACCCGACTCTAGGGGGGCAGCGACATAATCCTAGCCGTCGAGAAGCACCTCTTCGAGGTGCTTCTCTTTCGCATTCCTACCTAGCCGACAATCTCGATACCCGCACCGTCCCTGTTTACGGACTCGCTAATTGTTCCCCGAAAAAACTCACTTCTCGCACCCAGAAATACTCAATATACTCTTCGCAGATCAACCGACGTAGCGTACCTAATTAGCCTAAAAAGAGCAGTTGAGAGCCTCAAACTACCGTTCATGCATCGACTTGGCTCAGCACGAACGGTCTACAACAAATGCCAACTGCTCTTTTCAGGACTAGAGGACGCACAGATAAACCGGTGCCGAATTTTGATCTACGATGCGTATAATGAATGTAGACAAATGCCCCTGCATTTTTCTGCATTCGTAATATCCTTGCGACTCAGCAGTTGCCGAATAACAAAAATCTGCAAGCGCCAAAGATTGCGTGTTATCAATTTGAGCGGAAAGGCAAAGTCAAAACATAGTGCAACTTCTTTTTGTCAGTTAGGAGTAAGTTTCCTTTGCTATTGTCATTAGATTAAGCTGGCAATATAACTTTAGTTATTTTATATTTCAATTACTTAGGAAAATATATGCGCAAAATAACCGAACCGAGAAAACGAGTGCACTGGCATGCCCTGCTCGCCGATCAGATTTTCGAAAAATTGAAAACTGACGGGAACGGTTTATCCAGCCGGCAGGCACAAAAGCGTATCGAGGAATATGGCGCAAATCGTTTACCTCCGCCCAAAACCCGCGGCCCGCTACTGCGCTTTTTTTCCCAATTTCACAACTTATTAATCTATGTCTTGATCGGTGCCGCAGTCGTCACGGCGCTACTGGATCATTGGATCGACACTTATGTGATAATCGCCGTCGTATTGGTTAATTCGATTATCGGCTTCGTGCAAGAAGGCAAGGCCGAAAAATCGCTCGAAGCCATTCGGCATATGTTAGCGCCGCGCGCGACGGCATTGCGCGACGGCAATCGAATTGGGATTCCGGCCGAAGAATTGGTTCCCGGCGATATCGTGATTATCGAACCGGGCGACAAAGTTCCCGCCGACCTGCGCTTGCTTTCGGCGAAAGGCCTCCAAATTCAAGAAGCGATACTCACCGGCGAATCGGTCGCGGTCGAAAAGACGACCCAAGCGGTTGAAGCAAATGCCGATTTGGGAGACCGTTTTTCAATGGCTTATTCGGGAACCATGGTTGCGGCAGGACACGGCAAAGCCATCGTCGTAGCGACCGGCGCCGATACCGAAATCGGCCGCATCAGCGGCATGATTTCTAGTATCGAGGAGTTGACGACTCCGCTGCTTAAACAAATCGCGATTTTTTCCCGCTGGCTGACCCTGGCGATCATCCTTATTGCCGCAAGCGTCTTTGCTTTCGGTTTTTATGTCCAGGGAATCGATCCCTCGGAAATGTTCATGACCGTGGTCGGCCTCGCGGTAGCGGCCATTCCTGAGGGTTTACCGGCGATCCTAACGGTAACATTGGCCATCGGCGTCCAGCGCATGGCCTCCCGCAATGCCATTATCCGCCGACTGCCGGCAGTCGAAACGCTCGGCGCCGTATCGATCATCTGTTCGGACAAAACCGGCACGCTGACGCGTAATGAAATGACCGTTAAATCGATCGTGACATCTTCCAAACTCTATGAAATCAGCGGGGTCGGCTATGAGCCTTCCGGCGACTTTTTCTCGGGCGGCGAACATGTCGCTATCGACAAGCGCCCTATTTTGCAGCAAATCGTTAAATACGGCGCTTTATGTAACGATTCGTCATTGCGCCAAAAAGACGATCAATGGATTGTCGACGGCAACCCGATGGAAGGCGCCTTATTAACCGTTGCGTTGAAAGGCGGTTTCGACCCCGCCGACCTACACCGCAATAATGCACGGAGCGATGTAATTCCATTCGATGCCCAACACCGTTTCATGGCCACCTTGAACCATGACCACGAAAATCATCAGTATATTATCGTCAAAGGCGCGCCGGAACGCTTGATCGAGCTATGCACCTTACAAAGACAAAAGGACGGCGATGCAGCAATCAATCCTGCATATTGGAGCGGCTGGATCGATGAAGTCGCCTCACTCGGACAACGCGTTTTAGCCATCGCGTATAAACCGGTCGAAGAAGGTAAAACCGAGCTTAATTTTTCGGACCTGGATGACGGTTTGATACTATTGGGACTTATCGGACTAATCGACCCGCCACGCGAGGAAGCGATACAAGCCGTCAAGGAATGCCGCGCGGCCGGTATCCGCGTGAAAATGATCACTGGCGATCACGCCGCGACTGCCCGCGCGATTGCCGCACAATTACATCTTGAAAATCACGATGAAGTCATGACCGGCCAAGACCTGTCTTCGATCGACGACGATGAATTGATCGAAGTCGCCGCACGCGTCGACATCTTCGCCCGAACTTCGCCGGAACACAAATTGCGCCTGGTTACCGCAATGCAGGCCGGCGGCAATGTTATTGCCATGACCGGAGACGGGGTAAACGACGCGCCCGCCTTAAAACGAGCCGATGTCGGTATCGCAATGGGCCGGACCGGAACCGAAGCCGCCAAGGAAGCTTCGGAAATGGTGCTGGCGGACGACAATTTTGCATCGATCGCACGCGCAGTCCGCGAAGGCAGAACCGTTTACGATAATTTAAAAAAGTCCATTATCTTTTTACTACCGGTTAACGGCGGCGAATCGATGAGCATCATCGCCGCGGTATTGACCGGCCTGACTTTGCCGATTACACCGCTGCAAATCCTTTGGGTCAACATGGTCAGCTCGGTCGCCTTGGCAATGGCGCTGGCATTCGAACCTTCCGAGCCTAGCGTCATGCAACGCCCGCCGAGACCTAAAAATGAAGCGATGTTGTCCGGCTTTTTATTGTGGCGCATCACCTTCGTTTCGCTGCTGTTTTTTTCCGGCATCTACGGCATTTTTCTTTGGAGCCAACTACATGGCTCGACGCTCGAAGAAGCCCGAACTTATGCGGTTAATACACTGGTTATGCTGGAAGTCTTTTATTTATTGAATGTACGTTACTTAAGCGGCTCTTCGCTATCCCTCAAACAATTATTTGGTTCCAAGGCTATTCTGATCGCGATTACAGTCGTCATTTCATTACAAGCCATATTTACATACGCGCCGTTCATGGAAGTCTTTTTCGACACGCGTCCGGTCGACTTCATCCATGGCATGGAAATCTTCGGAATCGGTCTGGCCTTATTTATGATCCTAGAATTGGAAAAAATGATAAGACGCTTGTTTTCAGCTTCTCGAAATAAAGACAAAGCCTAACCGAAATCTAAGCGCTAAACTCCATCAGTCTAGCTGATCGAAAGAGCATCTAATAATCCGAAGGTGTGGAGGGAGAGTGTTTGTCGAGGGTGCCGGCAGGGTAACGGATTTTTGCTCTTGCAAAACCTACCCTGGCGGTCGAGCAACCGCACCCTCTTCGGAGCCGGCATCGTACTTTCACAGTAAACTTGATGAATATATTCAAACGGGGAATTACTAAGATATCAGTTTCAACCCTCATTCTCTGCTGCGTTTGGGTATAATGCCCTTTTGTTTGCCATTAAATCAGATCATTGAAAGTGCAATACTCTAAAGTTAGCGTGATAGCCCCTGCCCGTCTGCATATGGGCTTTATCGATTTAAGCGGCGCACTGGGACGTCACTTCGGCAGCATCGGCGTCGCGCTGAATGAAATCAACACTCGCTTGACCATCAGACCGGCCAATCATTTGACCGTAACCGGTAAGTCGGCTTCTCGAGCCGAAAAATGCGCGCGCAAACTCTGTATGGCACTCAATCTTCCCGATTCATTCAGCATCGAGGTCGAAGCGTCGATCCCGGAACATGTCGGATTAGGCTCCGGTACACAAATGTCGCTGGCGGTCGGCATGGGCTTGAACCATTATTTCGGATTAAATCTGACGGTGCGCGATATCGCACGATTAACCGATAGAGGCATGCGTTCGGGAATCGGCATCGGTGTTTTTGAACGTGGCGGGCTGGTTGTCGATGGAGGACGGGGCGAGCGCACAGTGACCCCCCCGGTATTAGCAAACATGCAAATTCCCGACGATTGGCGCTTTATTTTAGCGTTCGACAAGCGCGGACAAGGCTTGCATGGTAAACAAGAAGTTCAGGCTTTCGAAGCGCTGCCCCCATTTCCGCAACAAGAAGCGGCCCGGCTTTGTTATTTATTGATGATGCAAGGATTACCCGCCGTTGCCGAACACGATATTGTCAGATTCGGCGAAGTCGTTACACAATTGCAGCGCTCGGTCGGCGAACATTTCGCGCCAGCACAGGGCGGTATTTTCACCAGTTCGGAGGTCGCCGAAGCCATGGCATGGCTGGAAGCGCAAGGTTGCGTCGCGATCGGCCAGACCTCATGGGGACCGACCGGCTTTTGCGCTTTGCAGGGAGCCGAACAAGCCGAAACACTGACCGAACAGACGCGCCGGCAATTTTCTCATCACCCGCATTTGAGTTTTATCACAGTCAGCGTCAGCAACGGCGGCGGCCAAGTATCAGCCGTCTAATTCGTTTATTGATGCCTGAAGCCGGCACATACTCGCTTAAGCGATAGACTTTTAACATCATAAACTGCCATTTTTGAACCCCAGCATTAACAAACCTATTTTGATTATTGCGAACTCCGGCCGCATGCTGGCCGAGGCCGCCAGCCGGTCGGGATTCATACCTTGGGTAATCGATTTGTTTGCCGACCAAGATACCCTGAGATTGTCCGAACGGGTCTTTCGCGTCGACACATTGGACGCGCCATTTCTAAGAAAAATCATTGCCGATTTCAAATCTCGCCACCCATGCTCTCCAGTAGTCTATGGAAGCGGCCTCGAGCATTATCCCAAGGCGCTCGAGCTCATTACTCGTGAATGCGAATTAGTCGGCAACGATATAAAATCCGCTCGACAGCTTCAGCAAAAAAAACGCTTTTTCGAGTTGCTCGATCATTTGGAGATAGACTATCCGCGCGTCGCCTTCACCAAACCTATGAAGGCAGAACAATGGTTGATCAAACCCCAAACCGGTGAAGGCGGTCTCGGTATTCGCCTGTTTCGAAACGGCATGCCGACCCAAGGAAATATGTACTGGCAAAAATATATCGAAGGGACGGCCGGCTCCGCTTTATTTCTTGCAGACGGAAAAAATATTCGAATTATCGGTTTCCATACGCAATGGTGCGAAAACCAAAACGCCGACCAACCCTTCTTATTTGCCGGCGTGATCAATCGCTGCCCCCTGTCCGCCGAGCAAGCCGATATCATTCATTCGTGGATCGCCGCCATTGTGAGGGCAATCCCGCTTAAAGGTCTCAACACCCTCGATTTCATTATCCAAGGTGAGCGAATTTATGTATTGGAGGTCAATCCCCGCCCATCGGCCAGCATGCAATTATATGATGCCGATTTATTCGGGGCGCATCTCAATGCCTGTCGAGGCATCTTAGACAATACGAACTTTACGCGTCATCAGGTTTGCGCTTATCGCATCGTTTACGCCGACCGAAACATCACTATTCCCGATGACTTTAGTTGGCCGAAAGCCTGTCGGGATTTACCGATTGCCGGCTCGATAATTCGCAAAGGACAGCCTATATGCAGTATCATTGCCCGCGATATAAACGTTCGGAGCGTTCATCGACAATTGAACAAAATCCGGCAAATCATTATTCAATCATTCAATTAAAGGTGTTTTAGATCATGGAATCAAAAGCGAGCGTTAATAAACTGGCGCAGCCTCTGGTTAGAGAACTCATCGAAAATGCGGCTAAATTACGAGTCGGCGTAGAAAAATTGGCGAACGGTTGTACCATCATCGACGCCGGCATCGACATGCCTGGCGGTTTGGAAGCGGGCCGAATCATCGCCGAAATTTGTTTGGGTGGCATGGGCTCGGTCTCTATCTCACACAGTTGTTATACCTCGAATTGGCCGTTGACGGTCAATGTGCATACCGGCAATCCGGTCTTGGCCTGCCTTGGCAGCCAATACGCCGGTTGGAGTTTGTCGCATGAAAAATATTACGCGCTCGGTTCCGGTCCCGCTCGGGCGATGGCGGTTAAGATCAAGGATGGTCAACAAGAGCCCGTCGAAGAATTGTATAAAGAATTGGCTTATCGCGACAACGCAGAAAACACCGTTTTGGTGATCGAAAACGATGCGATACCGCCGCTTGAAATCGTCGAAAAAGTAGCAAACGCTTGTCAAGTAGACCCTAGCAATTTGACAATCATCGTGACGCCCACCAGCAGCCTCGCCGGCGGTGTTCAAGTCGTCGCACGGGTTTTGGAAGTTGCGATGCACAAGGCGCATGCCTTGCATTTTCCGCTGAAAAATATCGTCGATGGTAGCGGCAGCGCGCCGATCTGCCCGCCGCATCCGGATTTCATCAAGGCGATGGGACGGACCAACGATGCAATATTGTTTGCGGGGCAAGTTCATATTTTCGTCAAAGGCAGCGACGAAGCGGCCGAGAAGCTCGCAAAAGAGCTGCCGAGTTCAACTTCGAAGGATTACGGCAAACCGTTCGCGCAAGTCTTCAAAGAATACGATTACGACTTTTTCAAAGTCGATGCAATGCTATTCAGCCCAGCAAGTGTAATTGTGACCGCAGTCGAATCCGGCAAGAGTTTCCGCGCCGGCAAACTTGACAATGCGTTGCTCGATCAATCGTTCGGCGCCTAAGGATTTCGACGCGTGGGTAGAATTGCCGTTTTCACAGACGATCCGGGTTGGCACGGCAAGGCATTGCGCCTTGCATTCGCCGCGCGCGGCTACTCGGCAGACTATGTATCGTTGACCGAGTGCCGCTTGAATCTGGTTTCGGAAGGACTTCCTGTTTCGATTCCGGGTTTCGAGCATGCCCTGCCCGACGCCGTGTTTGTACGCGGTGTACCGGGCGGCTCCCTCGAGGAAGTTGTATTTTATCTCGACATCCTACATGCGTTAAAGATCATCGGCGTTCCGGTGTACAACGACGCCGGGGCAATCGAACGCAGTGTCGACAAAGCTATGACCAGTTTCCTGCTTCGACAAAACGGTTTGCCGACGCCACCGACCTGGGTCTTGCGCGACAGAAAAGAGGCACTGGCAATCGCCGAACACGAATTGGCGCAAGGCAATATGATCATCAGCAAGCCTTTGTTCGGCTCGCAAGGCGAAGGCGTCCGGCGCATCGAAAAAATGCTGGATTTATTTTGGTTGACCGGCAGCCGCGGCATCTATTATTTGCAACGCTTTGTCGAATGTTACGGCGAAAGTTATTCCGATACGCGAGTATTCGTTATCAACGGGCGCGCGGTCGCCGCGATGCGTAGGAAAGGAACATTTTGGTTGAATAATGTTGCCAAAGGCGCCAGTTGCGAACGAGTCCAGTTGGACTCCGAATTATCGGAATTAGCCATCAAGACAGCGGAAGTCGTCAAAATGGACTATGCCGGCGTCGATATTATTCGCGAAAAAAACGGCGATTACACCGTTATCGAGGTCAACAGTATTCCCGCATGGAAGGGCCTGCAAAGCGTTTGTAATATCAATATCGCCGAATTACTCGTCGAGGATTTACTGGACAGGCAAGTCGGCGATCATCGCCCCGAATTGCAAACGGTTGCTTCATGATGACTATCGAAACGCTTGAAGACTTGTATCGGCAAGCCTGCGAGATCGAATTACAGGCTTTTAAGCCAGGCAACGTCAGTGTTCATGCCGACGGGCATGACATGACCGTCGATGATTTTAGAGTCAGCGCAAAGGTCAGCGCGCCGCATATCTCAAATCCAAATTACTCGCTTGGCGAAAAAATTTATTATGCGATCAAGGCCACGCGCGATAAGGTCGGCTGTAATACCAACCTTGGCATTGTTTTATTATGCGCTCCTCTGCTTCAAGCCGCATTTTTACGAAAACCGAATTCGACGCTAAGACAAGCTTTACACGAGGTATTAAACAATACATCAGTCGACGATGCCGATTGGGTCTTCAAAGCGATCGTTTTAGCATCCCCGGGCGGTTTAGGACAATCATCCGAACAAGACGTTTCAGAGCGGCCGGCTGTCAATTTGACCGAAGCGATGCGAATCGCGGCCGATAAGGATCGCATCGCGTTACAGTACTGCTCGGATTATAAAGATATTTTTGATTTCGGAGTTTTAAGGTATAATTCTCGGCTAACTCGATGGGCTGATGCTAATTGGGCGGCTGTAGCAGTCTATGTCGGGTTGCTGAGCCTTTATCCCGATAGTCATATCGAGCGGAAATACGGCGATCGCTTTACGCTTTCGGTGGCCTCCAAAATGGCCCTGGTTAACCAAGCGCTGCAAGATTCCGATAATCCGGATCAAATCGAACCTTTACTGCGTAGGATTGACGCCGAATTTAAATCCGAAGGCATCAATCCGGGTACGACGGCCGATTTAACGGTAGCGACGATTTTAACGGTATTTCTGGAGGATCAAATTAGCAATTCGAGTTGCTAATGGGTCTTCAAAACGGATTTACATTTAGTAAATAAATTAATTCTCACTGTTCATATTATTCTTCAAAGGAGACAACTAGCATGGCTAAAATCAACAACCTGCGCGTAGGCGAATCATTGATAGGTGACGGCAACGAAGTTGCGCACATCGACTTGATCATCGGCCCACGCGGTTCGGCTGCCGAAACCGCTTTCGCTAACTGCTTGACCAACAACAAAGACGGTTTCTCCAGCTTGTTGGCTGTTGTTGCACCTAACCTGATGGTTAAACCTGCAACTGTTATGTTCAACAAAGTAACCATCAAAGGTTCGAAACAAGCCGTTCAAATGTTCGGCCCTGCGCAACGCGGCGTAGCCATGGCTGTTGCGGATTCAGTTGAAAACGGCACCATTCCTGCCGATGAAGCTGACAACCTGTTTATTTCTGTTGGTGTTTTCATTCACTGGATGGCTGAAGACGACGCAAAAATCCAACAATACAACTACGAAGCGACTAAAGAAGCTATCGAACGCGCTGTTGCCGGCTCTCCAACAGCTCAAGAAGTTGTTGCTGCTAAAGCCACTGCAACACACCCATTCGCTGCTAACTAAGATTTAGTTCGGCCTAGAATGATTAAAAACCCCGGCTAGCCCGGGGTTTTTTTTGCCTAAAAGAAATTGGATAGCGGTTAACAGTGAGTAGTAAGCGGCAGAATCAGGGCTTTTATCCTAGACTTGGCAGATATATACTCATCGTAGATGAAAATTCGGCCTCGGGGCGCCCGTCAAAGGACGCCGTGAATACGTCCATGTAGGCTCTATGCCAGCTCCATGCTGGCAAAGCCTTTGCAAGCGCCATGGATGGCGTGAATGTCGATTTTGCAGGAGCAAAAATCGACCGAGCACCCCGAGGCCTCCTCCGGCACTGCCGAAATCCTCGCCAAACACACCCCAAACCTTCATGAAGCTTAACTATTAAATAAGTTATAAAGAATGAAGCCGTGTTTTAGTTGGCTTGTTCTCAATGGAACATATGCCCAACAAAAAAGAACTAATAGGACATGAAAAAGATAAGAAGCATCGTGCTTTATTTGACGGCATTCGCATCGCTGACGATTCTGATTGGACTGGGCGGCACCTATTGGTTACTGCAAGAATCGATGCCCAAACTAAACGGCGAAGTCGAATTAGCCGGCCTTGCCGAACCCGTTACAGTCGACTCCGATGAATTCGGAATTCCAGCCGTACATGCCGAAAATCGTCTCGACGCGATTCGGGCACTCGGCTATCTAAGTGCGCGCGACCGTCTATTTCAGATGGACTTGATGAGACGAAAAACTGCAGGGCGCCTAGCTGAAATATTCGGCGAGATAGCCGTCGACAGCGATACCAGAGCCCGAACGCTCGGTTTCAATCAAGTTTCCGAAAAAACGGCAACACAACTGCCGCGACGCCATAAGCGCTTCCTCGATGCTTATGCCGAAGGCGTCAACAGCTATATCGAGCAAACTAATGCCTTAACCTTTGAGTTTAGCGTATTGAATTATCGCCCCTCCCCTTGGCAAGCCGAAGACAGCATTCTGGTCATGCTCGGCATGTTCGATACGCTCACGGGTTGGGCCGAAAGGGAGGAACGCATGTTGACCGTGATGGAAAAAACGCTGCCTCCCGATCTACTTGCCTTTTTGACGCCGGATACCGACCGGTTTACCGAGCAATTACAAGACTATCGCGAATCGTCGCGACCGGCTCGCCCCATTCCTTTAGCCTCGATGAAGGCGGCCCTTGATCAATATTCATCCGACGCCTTGAAAGTAGCCGGCGCCGTGCAATTACACGACACCCTGCCGGGATCTAATGCATGGGCCGTCAGCGGCAAGAAAACTCAGGACGGACGCGCGATACTTGCCAACGATATGCACTTAGGCATTACCGTACCCAACTTATGGTATCGAATCGAAGTCCATTATACCGAAACTCATGCAAGCGGCGTGATGTTACCCGGCGTACCGATAATAATTGCCGGCAGCAACAAACATTTAGCTTGGGGAGCAACCAATCTTTCCGGTGATTTTCTCGATTTAGTCAGCCTTGAAATCAATCCTGAAAATTCGAATGAATATCGTGTTGACGGAGGCTGGCAACGGTTCGAGCAACGGCATGAAATCATCGCCGTAAAAGGAGGAGATTCTCGAGAAATAACAGTCAAACAATCGGAGTGGGGCCCGGTTGCCTCCGAACCTCTGATGGATAACTTAGTAGCTGTCCGCTGGACCGCATTGGACCCCAAAGCTATTAACATCGAATTGATCGACTTGGAACAAAATCGAACACTGGAACAAGCCATTCCGACGATCAACCAAAGCGGCGGACCGCAATTGAATTTTTTACTGGCCGATAAGACAGGCCGAATCGCTTGGACGCTGATGGGACGCATACCTAAGCGGTACGGCAACGACGGCTCGGTAAGCCGCTCTTGGGCGGACGGTTCCGCGGGCTGGAACGGTTATTTGAATCCGGAGTCATTGCCCCGCACAATCGATCCGCCGGAAGGTATTTTAGTCTCGGCCAACGATCGTCGATTCGGCAAAGACTATCCTCATCTCATCGGACGGCAGTTTGCCAACGGCTACCGAGCTTATCGGATTACTGAGCGGCTCGGACAAATCGAAATACTGAACGAACAAACGATGTTCGCATTGCAACTCGATAGTAAGAGCGAGTTTTATCAGTTTTACCAGCAATTGGCGTTATCGGTTCTGACACCAAAAAATTTCGAGCAAGAACCGGAATTAGCCGAATTGCGAGGCTACCTTCAGGCCTGGGACGGAAATGCGGATCGAGACAGCTTGGGGTTTGGGTTATTGGTGGAATTTCGCAAGCAATTGGCACATTCAGTATTCGAGCCTTTTTTATCGGCATGTCGCAAATCGGATAGGAATTTCAACTATTCCTGGACCTACATCGACACACCATTACAACGGATTTTGACTGAAAAGCCGGTCGAACTGTTACCTGACCCGGCGCGTTTTCAGGACTGGGATAAGTTCATTCTAAACCAATTAAAAAAAAGCCTCGGTCGACTCAAAAACCTGTACCCCGAAGCGAGCTTTCCGGAACTAACTTGGGGGAAAATCAACCGAGCGCAATATCGTCATCCATTCTCAAGGGTATTGCCATGGGTCGGACGTTTCCTTGATATGCCGACGGACCCGTTATCGGGTTGCCCTTATTGCGTTCGAGTGGCCGGCCCCGATTTCGGCGCCAGCGAAAGGCTTGTGGTTTCTCCGCGTCATGTCGATGAAGGAATACTGCACATGCCGGGCGGGCAATCGAGCCATCCTTTATCGCCCCACTATCGCGATCAACAAGCCTATTGGGTCGAAGGTTTACCGATACCGCTTCAGGCAGGAAAAACCGAGCATCGATTAATTTTGCAGCCGGAAAGGAAGAGTGAATAGTGTCGGTTAGCAGTAAATGGTGAATAGATAATAGTGAATGGCGTGATATCCGCTTGATACGTCTGAAACAACTTATTTCAATTAATTTTCGAAGATCTGTTTAATGTCGCTCTCCGACAAAGCGCCGGAATGTAAAGCGCTGGCTATCAAGACATCGTTCACGCCGATCTTTTGCAGTTCGAATAGATCTTGTTTATGCCGGATACCGCCTGCGGCGATAATCCGTTTCTCAGGAAACTCTCGGCAATAATAGCTCAGCTTCGCGAAATCCGGGCCGAGCTCACTACCAACTTGCGCTAACGTCATGATAATAATAGCGTTCGGCCATAAATTAGGATTGTCAAAAATCAACGACGAGCCGAGCCGGCCGTTTGCCGAATAATCGAGCGAAAGCACAAAGTCTTCCGGCAATCGCTCGATATGCTCGACATCGTCATCGTTCAACGATTCGGAGCCGATAACCGGTAAATAATTCGTAAACCCTTGGTAATAGCGCTGGACCGAATGACTTCCCGAGTCGACCCAAAACTGCCTATCCGGATAGCGGCTGAATACATCGAGTAAAAGGCTTTGATGAACCGATTCGCAAGCGGTAATAGCATTCAGATCGGCGATATAAAACATCTTAAAATCGTATAGCGACAAAAAGGCATCAATGACGCGATCGATATCCGGCTCTTTGCATAATGAGGAACGAACCGGCACATATTCGACCCGATTACCTTTGACGGCATGAACGACATAATGGTCTTTGAGATCAAGGACCGGAATGATTTGCATGTTACGAAAACAACCCTCTGCATTTTTAAGAAATAGTATGTATTATACTGTGTGCAATGAAAATACTCGTTTTTGAATATGTTACCGGCGGCGGCTTTAGCCGTGAATGCATTCCCGATACGCTCGCCGCGGAAGGCTTGTTGATGCTGAAGGCTTTATTGCAGGATTTATCGGAAATAGCCGATATCAAGTTGAGTGTAATGCTCGATATCCGGTTTGCCGACGCAATTTCGGAATATGCCGGAGCAATCGAAATTGTGACGATTGATGAGCATCAATCGGTACTCGAAATATTTCAAAAACAAGTCGAGCGTTGTGATGCGGTTTGGCCGGTAGCTCCCGAAATGAACAATATTCTGTTCGATTTGACCCGCATGATCGAACAACTTGGAAAAAGACTACTGTCCTCTTCGTCCGAAGCCGTCGCCATCACTTCGAATAAGCTCGAAACATTTCGTCATCTGATACAAGAACAAATCGAAACCGTACCATCGGAACCTTTCATTGCGCACGAATTCCAACCGATCGGACGACACGTCATCAAACCGATCGACGGCATGGGCTGCGAACGAACATTCCGAGTCGATGACGCCGAGGATTGGGCGCTCGTGAAGTCTCAACTCGGTGAAACACCCTACATTGTCCAGCCTTACATCGACGGAACGCCGGCTAGCTTGAGTTGTTTATTCAACCATGGCAAGGGATGGCTCTTGTGCCATAATATCCAACGAATTGAAATCAAGGACTGCCGATTTAAGTTGAACGCTTGCCGAGTCAACGAACCCGGCGTCAATGAAAACTATCAAGCCCTGGTCGACCGTGTCGCACATGCTTTGCCGGGCTTATCCGGTTATGCCGGAATCGATATCATCGAAACACCTAAATACATTGCGGTATTGGAAATCAATCCGCGTTTGACGACGTCTTACGCGGGGATACGAGAGGCCTTGGGAGTCAATGTCGCGGCAGAGGTTTTGCGAATGCCGCAAAACCAACCAAACGTTCCCCCCATCATCAATCGAAGCATTAATCTACTCATCGACGGAGACGAAACCTATGCAAACTAACATTATCGGATGGGATATCGGCGGCGCCCATTTAAAAGCGGCGCTGATCAACGAATTGGGCGAAGCACTGGCAATCGTTCAACGCCCCTGCGCGTTATGGCAAGGCATCGAGCAATTGCAACAAGCCGTACAAGCCGTTACCGCCGAACTGCCGGAAGGCCGATACCGGCATGCGATTACGATGACGGGGGAATTAGTCGATCATTTCGAGAGTCGAGAACAAGGCGTGCAACGCATCGTCGAAGCCATGTCGGTTTACTTTCCGGGCGATTCGCTGTGGATTTATTCCGGTTTGTCCGGATTCATTCGAGCTGGTTCGGTACTGCCCGAGCATAGCGAAAGCATCGCGTCGGCGAACTGGTTGGCTAGCGCATCGTTTGCCGCACGCAACATCGACAGCGGGTTATTTATCGATATCGGCAGCACCACAACCGATGTCATTGCGATGGCAAACGGAAAAATTAATGCCAAAGGTTTTACCGATTATAAGCGACTAATTTCCGAAGAATTAATTTATACCGGCGTCGTGCGCACGCCGGTAATGGCTATCGCACAAACAGCCTTATTCAAAGGCGTCAAAATCGGATTAATGGCCGAGTATTTCGCGACGATGGCCGATGTTTACCGTATAACCGGCGAACTGGACGAAGCCCATGATCAAAACGATACCGCCGATGGCGGCGAAAAAACCGTTACGGCCAGCGCCAGGCGTTTGTCGCGCATGATCGGGCATGAAGTCGAACACGAGTTGCCGGAATGCTGGCGCCATTTCGCGCTTTATCTCCGCAACCAACAATTGCACAAAATACAAATGAGCTGCGAAAGGCAAATATCCAGAATTCGTTTACCTTCAGATAAACCGTTTGTCGGCGCCGGCGTCGGCCGCTTTTTGGTCAAACAACTAGCCGCCAACTTAGGGCACCCCTATCTGGATTTCAACGATTTATTCGAACAGTCCTTAGTTTCCTCGCCAATGTCCGCCGCCGATTGCGCACCGGCCATCGCGGTAGCCTATTTAGCGTTGGCGCAATTCAAATAAGGGAAACAAGAGGATAAAATTCCCCCAACTTAGGGATCAAAAAGCGATGTGGTGGCGCGCTTGAAGTGGATACCCACAGTTTCCTGCTACCGGCATCCTTGCCGAATATGTCTGTATCCTCCGTAATACTCTTAGAGAATATTGAATTTTGGGCGCCGAAGAAGCGCCCGGTATTTATTTTGCCTGGTAATATTGAGCTAGTTCCTTGATTTCCTCGGCAGTCAATTGCTTACTGAGAATTCTCATACGACCGAAAATATCGTTACGCCGCTCGTCTTTTTGGTAGGCTTCAAGGGTCTGCACGAAATAGTCGGCTTGTTGACCGGCTAACGCCGGAATATCCATTTTTTCTCCCTTACCTTCGGCCCCATGACACACCGCACAAGGGGGCAGAGTCCGTTTGCCGTCGCCTTTCTTGACTAAAACCTCGGCTTTAGCCAACGATTGGCGCCCCCCCTGAGGTTTAGGGGTAGGTAACGTACTAAACCAGACGGCAAGATCGGCCATATCCTGATTGCTCAACCCGGTCACCATCGACCCCATCAGCTCATGCTTTCGATGGCCGGTTTTATAATCCTGTAACTGTTTATAAGTATACGTCGCCAACTGTCCCGCTAATGACGGATAATTCGGCACCTGACTCACGCCTTGCTCTCCATGACAACCCGTACAGGTCGCGGATAATTCCTTGCCTTTGGCGGCGTTGCCTTTTTTGACGAAGTTCAACTGCTCGGCCGTCCAGGCGACTTTTGACGCCGGCTCGGCCTGGGCGGCAGTCGAAACAAGAAGACCCGAAAGGGCCGCGACAACCATTTTATTCATGTTCAAAATCCCCATGCGCTTGAGCCGAATGTTTTCATAAAAAAGAATTGTAGAATCGGTACGCCGAAACTCAGCGCCATCAAACCGGCGATGACTTTATTCCATAGCGTAAAATCGTTCAGGTATTCAGGCAGATCGGTAACCGGATGAATCGGCTCGGCGTATTCGATTTCGCCTTCGAATACTTCTTGCGAACGATGCGTCATCGCTAAATTGTAAACAAACAAACACGCGGAACCGAGCATCACCAAACCGCCGAAGATCATCGCCAGCTCATAAGGATCCCAGGCCAGCGTCAACAGCGAGTTATATTCGACACCGGAAATTCGCCGAGGCTGCCCCAATAAACCCAGCACATGCCAAGGCGTGGTTAGAATCGTCATGCCGATAAACCAAGTCCACAATTGCACCAGCGCCATATCTTTGGAAAAAAGCGGCTTACCGGCCATGATCGGCCAAAGATAATAAGCGATCGCAAAATACATGATCACGGTGGTACCGGCGAAGATCAAATGAAAATGCCCCGGCACCCAAGCCGTGTTATGGATCATTGCATTCATCGCATAACTGGCGTTGACTAGGCCGCCGAAGCCGCCGAGAATCAGCATTAACAAAGCCAGAATAACCGACAGCACCATCGGATTACGCCAGGGCAGCGAACCGATCCAACCGAACAATCCCTTGCCGCCGCGCAACCTGCCGGCGATTTCGAGCGATGCAATCACGCTAAAACCGGTAATGAAGGTCGGAAGCGAAACAACGAAAGTCCCGACGCCATGCAGCAATTTCCATCCTTTAGCTTGCTCGGGATCCATATATAAATGATGAAAACCGATCGGCAACGCAAAGACTATCAAGACCACGAAGGCGGCGCGGGCAATTTCATCGCTGAACAAATAACCGCCCGCCTGCTTCGGAACCAAGACATAAAATGCCGTATAAGCGGGGATCAACCAGAAATAGACGATCGGATGCAAGGTCCATGCAAACAAAGTGCGCGCCAGGCCCGGATCGAGCGTATCCATCCAGCCGAGTGCCATCGGAATCAATTGAAAGAGCACTTCCAGCGCCACACCGGCACTAGTCCAAAGCCACAAAAGCGCATTGCCGGCGGTTGCAAACATCGCGAGCGGCACCGGCGCGCCGGGATTAGCTTGCTTCCATTCGCGCATCATCATGATCATGATGACGCACCACAGCCAGGAACCGACAATCAACAATGTCGCGCCGACATAGAACATCCAATGCCCGATAATCGGCGGATAAAACGTGTACAAAACCGAGGCTTTACCGGTCAATAGAGGTATTGCCGCCAGCACAGTGCCGAACGACGATATTCCGAATCCGGCCCAGGCCCATTGAGGATTCCAAATCGGCTGCTTCAGACTAGTCGTCGCAACGACATAGCCGAAGCCCATGATGAAAAACGTCGTCAATACAAAAGCCATTAATACGCCGTGCGTACTGACCGATGCAAAATACACCGAAGGCGATTCGATTGCCGGAATGAAACCGCTCCTTTCCAAGACTTGATACTCGCCCATGAAACAGGCCAAAAGAAACGCGCCGAAGGCGACCCACAGATGGCAGAACGCCAGTTTTTTGGTGACCACATCAATCATTGTCTTGTCCTCCTTTTGAAGGGGCTTTTCCCGGCGCGGTCCAATGTTCTTTAGCGACGACCGAAACATTGCTCCACATATGGTCGTGCCCTATGCCGCAATATTCATTACATAGCAGCGGATATTCGCCGGGTTTCGGCAAGGTTGTCGTTACTTGCGCGACATACCCCGGTACGATCATCGTACTCATATTCGTCATCGGCATATGCACGCCATGGAGAACGTCCATGCTGACCCAACGAAATGTCAAAGAAGTATCTGCCGGCACGGTAATGTGTTTCGGATAAAAACCGTAACGCCCGGCAACCATTCGAATGGTTATAGTGCCGCTTTCGTCGACTTGCACACCCAAATTATCTTCGTCGAATTCCTCGCTCAAATGTAGACTGGCTGAATCGATAGTCTCGACATTGCTCGGGGCATTAATGCCGTGAAATAATGCATCGATCAAGATAATACCGACAAAAAGACCGGCGATGCCGACTGCCGCATAGGCCCATTTTTTTTCAAGAGGATCTATATGCATAAAATCACCACTAATTGATCGCGCCGCGCGGCAAGAATACCCCGTAGTACAGGAACAGCCATGCGACAACCATGCCCACGCCAACGGTAATCATCAAAGCCCAAGTGCCAACAGGCGGGCTGTTCAGGATTTTTTCACGTTCTTCTTCACTTAATGGTTTCATGGCTTCCTCTTATTTATTTTTATTAATTTGGTATGAATCGTACGGATATTAGCGGCAAGTAAACGCGAAGGAAACGTTAGCGTCAAGCAGTTTTACAAGTCCCGCGCCGCCCATAAAGCCGCGACCTGGTCCAAATCGCGGCATTGCAGATGACATAACTCGCCGGCATAAGGATCGGCCGGCAATACCGACGGAACATAGACGGTAAAAGCACCGGACGCGGACGCCGCCATCACACCGGCGGTGGAATCTTCCAATGCTAAACAACGAGAAATAGGAATCGACAAACGTTCGGCCGCATTCAAGAAAATATCGGGCGCCGGCTTGCCTCGCTCGACATGATCGCGAGCGACAATCGTCTCGAAAACATTGCCGAGGCCGGCAAAATCGAGACACTCGAGTGCATTATTCAAACGACTGTTGGTGGCAAGACCATAGGGTATGTCGGATTCCTGCAATAATTTAAGAAATGTCCAAAAACCCTTTTTTATGTCGATGCCTTGCTTTTCGACGATGCGATACCAACACACACCGCCCAGACGATTAAATTCCTGAAGATTGAAAGCGTTTCCGCAAAACTCAAGCAAGCGTATCTCGACATCGCGATAATGAAGTCCCGATAAAGATAGGCAGAAGGCACTCGGCAACTGATACCCCATGAGCGCGGCAGCCTGACGCCACGCCATGAAATAGGTGGTTTCGGTATCCAACACCAAGCCATCCAGATCGAATACAACCCCTAGACAGCCGTCAACGCCTCCAGCAAAAAATCCGTCCCTACCATTCACTTTTCACCTTTCATCTTTCATCTTTCATCTTTCATCTTTCCGCTTAAGTATGCATTCCCACACTGGAGCGGTGGGAACGAGGAATCTTGGCCAATGCGACTTCGATACCGTTTATTGTTACTCTAGCTTACCGACTCTCCCTCACCTAGCGTTAGGTGATGGACGATATGGGGATCGCTCCCACAAAGGCCTCCATTCACCCCCTTTCGCCTTTCACCATTCACCTTTCCCCTAAAACCTTTATATACTCCCCTTCCGCCTCGCGGCTCGAACCGACGATAATACGCTTCAAACCGCCCTGTGACTCTTCCAACAAACCGCAAACCTCGATTTCTTCTCCATTTTGCGCTTGACCGGTATAAGTCGCGGTAAAAACAGCAATCTCATCGATATTAGGATCATTGCATTTAAACAGCGCCGGATAATCGAAAGCTCGGCTATCGTCTATCACGACGCAACGCAATAAGATTTCGCCGCATTTACGGTAAGTTTCAGTAGCGACCGACTCCGGATCGATGAAATTCAAATCGAATTTACGGTCATTGACCAAAGCCTTATTGAATTTGCGCTGTTCATGCCAAACATAATCGTCGAAATCGATATGACAATCCCGGCGACGAAAACTCTCTTGCCAATGCCTCAGGTCGAGCTCATGCAGAAAGCCGGCTTGAATCAACTCGCGGTTAATCGATCTGGCTTGATGAAACTGATTCCGGTCATAAAAAACCAAATCGATATCGGATAACTTACCTTGAGCGCCAATCAACAAAGAACCGGTCACGCCTATTTGTTTAACATCCACACCCCGACTCTGATACAGATTCGATAATCGAAGCAAATCTTGTTCGACCGGGTCGAGCCATGTCGCCGATAATAGCTCGCTCAAGCGTTGTCGTGGCTGATAATGCTTAATCACTCGCTCTTCAGGAACGGCATGAACACGAACATCCCGCATCGGGCAATAATACAGATATTCAGGATGATCTCGACTCAATAAGTTGTCCGCTTGCCGGGTGGATTGCTTTTGCCAGCCGTCTGCGGTTCGCCGATAACGTAAAAAACATAACACCCTGCCCCGCTCGATGCCGTGTTCCACTACGGCAAAAACCAGCCCTTCAGCAGTCTCAATGAAATCTTTCGCTAAATACATAATAATTACTAAATTCCGATAAAAACATCCGTTTAAATCGTTTTATTCGACACATCCAGGTCTACTCCCTTTATACTCAAAAAATGGCTAAGGAACGAGCATGAAATAACTTCGACAACTTCTGGGAGGGGGTTCGATGGCTCGATTGACAGGTGTCGGCGGCAGGGCAGATTTTTGCTCCTGCAAAATCTGCATTCATGCCATCCATGGCAATCAGATTCCGCCGTCAAGCCTTGTATGATTAATTTAAATGAATTTTAGCCAGGAAATACTTTAAGCTGTAC